>NZ_JAJEQM010000017.1 GCF_020687385.1 Hominilimicola fabiformis | reverse complement strand
GCTTATCTGCCCAAATAAAACTAAGTATTTTATCATAGAAAAATTAATTTTACAGAAATAATCTCACACTCTCTTTTTACATTTGTATAGTGTGAAAAATACGGTCTTTTGCAAGACCGCTCTTGACGCGGAAGAAAATCCGTGCTATATTACAAAAAGGCAGATAAGCTGAATTTTGCTTATCTGCCCAAATAAAACTAAGTATTTTATCATAGAGAAATTAATTTTACAGAAATAATCTCACACACTCGCGTACCTGAATTCTTTGATTATCAATCATTTCAAATAATTTTTCAATCCGACTTTTTTCTTTCCACCTCCGAGTCATTGCTGAATCATGGCAATTTATACAGTATATCACATCGTAAAAATTATTTGAAACAAGTTTTTGTTTATGATAACCGTCAATGCACTTTTTATGAGCATTTAACGGTTCACCACGTCTTGATCTGTAATTTTCATGATGAAGTTCTTTTACTTCATCACCTTTCAAATATACAATCCATCTTCCAAACGGTGTTTTTATAAACACTGCGTCATTCGTAACGCTGTACTCTAAATTAAACATATCGCATATTCTATTCATATTTTCAATAGTAAGCGGTAAATCTCTAATATCTTTTATATTATACTTTCTCTTTATTTTAATATTTGTTTTCCAATGAAACCTATTCCAATCATTTTCACAACCGCATACCTTACATACTTTATTTCCTTGAAAAATCACGTCCTTACTCGATTTAATCAATGCACTGTCGGCATATCGACAATTTCCGTTATGTACCTTATGAGTTCTTGGATTTAAGTAACACGTTTCTTGTTCTGTTAATTTTCGATATTCACCATAACACTTACAAAACAGTAAGTATAAGTAGTTCACATCGTGTTTTGAATAATGCAAATAATTCTTTTGATATTTAATTCCCGCTTGTTTTAACGACTTTTCAAAACCAATAACTTTTTTGCCGTCACCGGCAATTTGCATAAGAAGTTGTTGCAGTATAATCACTCTGTGTCTTGGCATTGATATTCCGTATTTATCCGTTCTTATCTTTAATAATTCATAAGTTTCATTTGTCCACACAACAATATACTTATAGTTTTGAAAAGATATGTTCATATTTTTTAATACTGTTTCCTCACTTTTTGACTTCATAATAGCGTCAAGTGGATAATGAGATACAGTAAATGTGTTCGGATTAAAACATTCCTTGTTACTTAATCTAATTGATTTAGAAAATGTTCTTTTTATATTCAAATTTGCGTCTGCTGCAACTATTCCTATTTGTACAGGTTCTCTTTCCTCTATATCTGTTGTTTTGGGTGCTTGATTCCACTCAATATCCAAAAACAGATATTCAAATTTTACATTTGCCATAATCATCAACTCTTATCAAAATCGTAATTATCGTTTTCATTACTCCTCATAATGATTATATCCGCCCAAGAAACTTTTTTCGCTGTGGCGTTTTTTATGACCATTATTGTCGTATGTATTAACACCTCCAAACAGACCGGGACTGCTGTATCCGGTTTTATGTCCATTGTTGTCATAGTGATTCATACCGCCAAAAAATCCGGGACTGCTATGCCCTACCTTATGTCCGTTTGCATCATAATTATTCATTCCTCCAAAGAATCCCGGTCGGCTTTCTCCTATCTTTTTTCCACTTGCGTCATAATGGTTTATTGTACCGAAAAATCCCGGTCTGCTGTATCCATCTTTTTTCATAATTAATCACTCCTTTTATCATTCACATGGTTTCTGTGTTTTCTGTGATTAGATTATAATATATACATAGTCCAATAATACGGACTTTTCTCTCTTCACAATCAATAAGTTATTGTACAGTCTTGAAAAAGCAGTAATTTTAAGATATAATTTAGACTGAATAGATTTGCAAAAAGGAGCGTAGAATTATGAATAAATGCAAAACGTACATAGCAATAGACTTAAAATCATTTTACGCGTCCGTTGAATGTAGGGAAAGAAACCGTGACCCGCTAACCACAAATCTTGTTGTAGCCGATCCGAGTCGGACGGAAAAAACAATCTGTCTTGCCGTGTCTCCGTCGCTCAAAAAATACGGATTATCGGGACGAGCAAGATTATTTGAAGTCATACAAAAAGTTAAAACCGCAAATGAAATACGAAAGCTTAAAGCGCCAAACCACGTTTTTTGCGGTTCTTCTGATGACAGCCGTGAACTTCAGAAAAAACCGTCACTTAAGATTGATTACATAATTGCTCCACCGCGTATGGCACGCTATATGGAATACAGTACAAAAATTTATAATATCTATCTTAAGTACATCGCACCCGAGGATATTCACATTTATTCGATTGACGAGGTATTTATAGATGTAACGCATTACCTTTCGACATACAATATGACTGCTCATGAACTTGCAATGACAATGATACAAGATATTTTAGATACAACAGGAATAACCGCAACAGCCGGAATCGGAACAAATCTGTATCTTTGCAAAATAGCAATGGATATAGTCGCAAAACACATTGAACCGGATAAAAACGGTGTACGAATCGCCGAACTTGACGAAATGTCATACCGAAGATTGTTATGGAATCACAGACCTCTTACTGATTTTTGGAGAGTCGGTCGTGGTTATTCAAAGAAATTAGAAAAAATCGGACTTTACACTATGGGTGACATAGCCAGATGTTCTATCGGTAAACCGACTGATTACTATAATGAAGAACTGTTATACAAGCTTTTCGGTATAAATGCCGAACTGCTTATCGACCATGCTTGGGGTTACGAGCCTTGCACAATGGAAGATGTCAAAACATACAAACCCGAAACAAACAGCATATCCTCGGGACAAGTATTACATTGTCCGTATGAGTTTGACAAGGCAAGATTAGTTGTAAAAGAAATGACCGACCTTATGGTGCTTGACTTGGTGGATAAAGGACTTGTGACAAATCAAATCGTGCTTACAATCGGCTATGATATTGAAAATATTACAGATAAAAACAGAAGTCAGAGTTATAAAGGTACAGTTACAACGAACTATTACGGTAAAAAAGTTCCGAAGCCTGCTCACGGAACGACAAATCTTCCAAAACAAACCTCATCTACTACGCTTATTACAAATGCAGTTATGGAATTGTATGATAAAATTGTAAACAAGAAATTGCCTATCAGAAGAATTAATATTGTGGCTAACAAGCTTGTCGATGAACACAGTGTAAAAAACGCAAACAAATATGAACAGCTTGACCTTTTTACCGATTATGAGATTTTAAAGAAACAACGCGAAAAAGAAAATGCCGAATCAGAGCGAGAAAAACGTATGCAGAATACAATACTTGATATAAAAAAGAAATTCGGCAAAAATGCCATTCTTAAAGGAATGAATCTTCAAGAAGGTGCAACCGCCAAAGACCGCAACAATCAAATAGGCGGTCACAAGGCATAATTTTTAAGGAGAATTACCATATGGAAAACGTTAGTCATAAATATGATGACATAATCAATCTGCCCCACCATGTTTCAAAAAAGCACCCACAAATGTCGCTTCATGACCGTGCGGCACAATTTTCACCGTTTGCAGCTCTTACGGGACACAAAGCGGCAATTAATGAAACCGCCCGTTTGACTGATGAAAAGCAGATATTAAGCGAAGATGTCATTGCCAAACTCAATGAACAGTTAAATTTAATTAAAGAGAATATCGGTACAAATCCAATCGTGACAATAACATACTTTGTTCCCGATGATAGAAAATCAGGCGGTGCATACATATCCAATACCGGTGTTGTAAAGAAAATAAACGAATACAATCACACTGTTGTTTTGACCGACAAAACAGTTATTCCAATCGAGCAAATAAGCGAAATGCAAAGCGATATTTTCAGCGAAATATATTAATGATTTTGCAATTTATGCGATGAAGTGTAAATCGGCAGTGATACAAAAATTAACAATACCGTTGTTGACAAGCTGATAAGATGTGCCACCATAATATCAGTGAAATTTCTGTGCATAAAAAATGCCATGTATATCCATAAAATTCTTACACCGCACACACCTATAACGCTAAAAGTACAGACATAGCCTCTGATTATCAGCATAAAATAATCCAAGAATATGTCCGCCCCCAACTCCAAAAAACAAGAGTAGACAAAATCATAAAAATTTTGTCTACTCATTAATATTATCTCCAAACTTCTTCTGCGATTTCTTTTACAAGCTGCAATTTTGCCCACTGTTCTTCTTCTGTAAGTTTATTACCTATTTCGCATGACGCAAAACCGCATTGTGGACTTAGGCACAATCTGTCAAGAAAAATATATTTTTGTGCCTCTTTTATTCTCGCGATTACGTCGGCTTTATTTTCCAGTTTCGGTGACTTTGTTGTTATAAGTCCCAACACGACTTTCTTATCGCCGTTGACGTGTGCCAAAGGCTCAAAGCCTCCCGAACGCTCGTCATCAAATTCAAGATAATATGCATCTACATTTTCCTTTTCAAACAATACCTCTGCAACCGAATCATATGCACCTGCACTTGCGTATGTTGAATGGAAGTTTCCTCTGCAAACGTGAGTAGTAATTGTCATATCGTTTGGTTTGTCCTCTATTGCAAGGTTATTTATCTCTACCAAAAGTTCTTGAATATCCTTCAATCCCTTTTTATCCGTACCGAACAATTCTTCTGCTCTCGGATCTACAAGCATTCCCCATGAGCAGTCGTCAAGCTGTAAATTGCGACAGCCTGCATCATACAAATCCGCGATTACCTTTTTATATCCGTTTGCAATATCCTCTGCCAACTTATGAGTGCTGTCATAATACTTTGACGTGTTTTCCAACGCAAACGGCATGATCATTTGTTCAATAAACTGTGCTGGTGCGGGAATTGTCTGCTTTGCAACAGTATTTTCATCTTCAAATTGCTTTACAAATTTAAAATGCTCCACGAAGGGATGTACTTTTGAAAGTCCTACTTTTCCGCAAAGGTATGTATCATCAATCATTGCGTCTTCGCCGTGAAACGGTAAACCTGTTTTCGTTTTTTCATGTGCCACACCGTCAAATCCCCACATAAAATCCAAGTGCCATGTCGCACGTCTGAATTCTCCGTCCGTAATGACGTGATAGCCTAATTCTTTTTGTTTATTGATAAGTCTTTCGATTTCCTTATCTTCAACTGCTTTTAATTCGTAAGCCGAAATTTTTCCGTTTTCAAACCCCTCTCTTGCCGCTTTTAAATTTGCAGGTCTTAAAAAGCTGCCTACAAAGTCATATCTGAATGGTATTTGTTTGCTCATTTCTGTTACCTCCTGTGTTTTAATTTACATTAAGTATAACAGAAAATACGGAAATAGAAAAATATATATTATCATCATTTATTCATAGTTTTAATCTATGGATAAATGATTTTTCAATACATTCAAATATGAAACTCCGTATCGGCTAATAACAGAATTTTTTCGTGTTAAAATTCCGATACGCATACTGCAATCTGAATCTAACGGTTTTGAAATAATGTTTTCACCGTTTAATTCCGTATCTATAATACCCGAACAAACCGTAAAACCGTTAAGACCGATAAGCAGATTAAATAATGTCGCTCTGTCACGCACCATAATATTTTTAGAGAATTCCAGCGAACTCAAAAATTCCTCCGAAAAGTAAAATGAATTGTGTTTTCCCTGTTCAAACACCAAATACGGATACGGCATTAAGTCTTGAATTGTTATTTCCTCTTTGTTTGCAAGAGGGTGATTGTTTGATATGAAAACGTGCGGTTTTGCAATATATAATTCTTCAAAATTCAAGTCATTTTTATTAATAAGTTTGCTCAAAACTGCCTCATTATGCTCACTCAAATACAATATTCCTATTTCACTTCGTCCGACTGCCACATCATCTATAATTTCATACGTCTGTGTTTCACGCAAAATAAAGTTGTATGCGTCCGCATCATATTCCCTTATAACGTCCACAAACGCATTAACCGCAAATGAATAGTGCTGACATGAAACAGAAAATCTCGGTTTCTGATTTCTCTCACCTTTAAAATGCTCCGTCATAACGTCCGTCTGCTCCAAAATCTGACGTGCATATGAAAGCAATGTTTCTCCGTCCCTTGTAAGCTCTACGCCCTTATTGGAACGAATGAATGCCGTTATCCCCATTTCTTCTTCAATATTGTGAATTGCAGAGGTAAGGCTCGGCTGTGCTATAAATAACTTTTCAGCCGCCTCCGTTATATTGCCACACTCCGCTACCGTTACTATGTATTTTAATTGTTGCAGTGTCATTGTATATCCCTCATTCTATACTGAATATGTTTATTATATCATATTCACGTAAAAATACAATAAGAGTCTATCATAAAGATAAACTCTTATTAAAACCATTATTTATATAATCTCATAAATACCGATGCGGCTTGTGCTCTTGTTGTACCGGATTTAGGATTAAAGTTTCCGTTTTCGTCACCTGTCATTATTCCTGCACAATATGCCCACTTAACAGAATCAGTCGCATAATCCGCAATATCTTTCACATCAGAATATGTAATTTCATCACTGTCTAAATTATATTCCTTAGTTTTTGCATAGCGATATAATATAGCTGCCATTTGTTCACGAGTTATATCACTGTTAGGATCAAATTCCGTTTCTGTTTTTCCGCTTATAATATCATTGTTATAAGCCCATAAAACAGCTTTAGCATACCAAGAATCATCAGATACATCACTGAAATTCAATTCACCGTCTGCTGTCGGTTCATTTTCTATACGATACAATACCGAAACGAACATTGCACGGGTTAATGTAATGTCAGGAGCAAATTCACTGTCGCTTACACCTGTCATAAAACCTTTGTCATACGCATATTTGACAGCTTGATAGAACCACATATTTTCCGTTACATCAGTAAACCACACTGTTTGAGTAGTATCCTTTTCAGGTGCAGTCGTAGGTATAACAGTAGGTGCTGTTGTCGGTTTTGCTGTTGATGTACTGCCACCCGAACCGGAACCACCGCTTTGAGGCTGTTTTGTGGCAGTCGGAGTGACTGTCGAAGTCGGTTTAGGTGTTGAATCTGTATCTTTTGCATCTAACCACCTATTATAAAGTGAACCGTCACCTGTTTTATCCGATTCACTCCAATCGGCAACTTCTTGACGGTAATCGTCAACGTAATGCCATACGATTTCTTCATCACCAATCAATTTATACTCATTCAATCCCAATGAAGGGTGACTGCCGTTTACAGTATACATCCAACCGGAATATTTACCGTTTGTAAATTCACCGAGCCAATATCCTTCCGGTGATTGAATTGTACTGATATATCCGTTTTCCCAACCACGATATTTTAAGCCGTTATCGTCAAGTGCTTGTTTGAATACATCTCCCACTGTACTTCCTAATTTTACTTCATACTCTTTTTCAGGAATCCATGTTTGATATGTATTCTTCGTATCTTTTGTCAAGACAAAGTCACTTCCGAGATTTTCTTCGCCGATAAGTCTGAAACTTACATTTATCTTTTCAACATTATCAGGATTTTCTTCTACATTCATCAATACAGCCACATATGTATAAGGACTTGATTTTGCATACAAATATGCCTGACCTATTCCATGTCCGACTGCAACGCCGTTTCCTATTGAAACAATGTTTTCGTCACTGCTCTTTACTTCTGAATTTGACGAAACATTTGCAGTACCGTTTACAATTATATCGCTGTTATCTACTTGCAAATTAACTGTTTCGGCAGAATATTTGTCTAATTCTGCTTTTGTGATTGCATTGATACCGTCAATATCACCTTTACAGCTGTCGTTTGCATTATTTTTATCGTCACTCAACCAATAATTTTCGCAAACAACGCTGTTTATATCATAATTTGAATTAACATCACCAAAAACACCGTATTCGCTCTTTCCGCCATTGTAATTATATCTTGTATAACACTTACCGCTTTCGTCCTGATAATAACCGCAGATGCCTGCTGACGTTTTAGCTGTTACAGTTCCGTAGTTATTTGAGAAATCAACAGCTGATTCCCCTAAAACTGTCGAACTGTAATTACGTCCGACAATACCGCCGGCATAGTTTTCACCGTTTACATCACCTGTATTTTCACAGAAATATACCAAGCCGTTTATAAGTTCACCGACTATACCACCGCCGTATGAACCTTGTGCTGTGATATTACCGCTGTTTTGACAATTTTTGATACCGCTTTTTTTATAACACCCTGACGCACGACCTGCAATACCGCCCGTCATACTTCCCGACACTTCTGCCGTATTAGCACAATTTTCTATTTTACCGCAGCTATAATTTTCAGCTACAATTCCTCCGACGTCATATTTACCGCTTATTGCACCGTTATTGACACATTCGGAAATTTCTCCGTTTACGGATAAGTCTGCGTAATCGTCAATAAACAATAGCGCCTGACCTTTGCCGTTTCTGTTTTCTATCGTAATACCGCCGACATTACCGCTGTTCGATAAGTCACCGTTATTTTCAGATTTTCTTATAGTACCGTAATTTTCGCCGACTATTCCCGACTTACTGTTACCGGCAGATGTCATATTGCTGTTATTCACACAACCTGTTACAATTCCGTAATTTTCGCCGACTATTCCTGCAAGATATGTTACGTTTGAGGCGGTAAATCCGAAATCAGCACTGTTAGTACAATTTTCTATTGTACCAAGATTTATTCCGGCTAAAGCGGCAATTTTTCTTACGTTATTATGAGCGGTCAATCTATTAGTAGAATCTATATTAAGATTTTTAACAACACCATTCTTTCCTATGTATGAGAACAATCCGAAATAATTGTTTTCGGCATACAGAATCGCGTTCTTTACAGAAAAACCGTTTCCGTCAAACACACCTTCAAACGCACGATTCTTCTCGGACTCCCACCATTCTCCGTTATCGTTTGACTTTAATCCATCCCAATAACCGATTGAACTAAATTCTTTGCTATCGCTTAAATCAATATCGCTTGAAAGTTTAAAGTATACACCTTTATATGAATTTCCGTCTGCAACGCTTTCCGAAAGAATGTTCATATCTTCCAACGATTTTATAATATACGGTTCTTCTTCCGTACCTTTACCGCTCCATTTAGGTTCTGAAACTTTTACGGAAACAGCACTTGATATTCCGCCAATTTCACATTTAACAGTTATATCCTTTGCATTGCCAAGCTTAGCGGAATCTATAATAATACTTACATTTAGTGTCCCTACGCCATTTGTAATTGTAATATCGCCGCTTTGTTCAACTGTAACGGCACTGTTGTCACTGCTCCATTTTGCAGTTATATTTTTATTTAAATTCTTACCGTATATCTTTGCTGTAAATGTATGAGAAGTATCTGTTTCAAGACTTTCGCCCGATGATACAAGATTTATCGAAATAATTTTGCTTTCCTTGTATTCGTTATTAAGTACCGGATATTTACTTCCAACATAAAATATCGGTGCTACTTCTACTGTTTTGCCGTCAACTTCTTGTTCTTTAACACACCACAAATCATACACAAATGCGTCGCTTTGCATATATTCGTCTGTTCTGCCTGTGGCAATATTCGTGTTTGTTGATGCATTTTCGCCATACGGCATTTTATCGCCGATAATTCTGTAATATAAATTTTCTGCCGATACACCGTTTGTAAATGCTCCGAATAATGTACCTGCTTTTTTTGCTTTTACTGTCCCCGTTGCGTAACAATTTGTCACTTTACTGCCGCTTAAAAGCTGTCCTACCAGTCCGCCGACATATTCATCTGCCAAAACAGCAGTATTTGAATAGCAATTTTCTATTTTAGTGTCCCTTGCTATACCGACAATACCGCCTCCTATATCTTCACCGCTTACAAGTCCGTCTACTCCAAGCAATGTAATTTCTGCATTTGCGGTATATCCGAATAATCCGCTTACTTTTTGATTTTCGGTATTTAGTTTTACTTCATATCCGTTACCGTTAAAATGACCCGAAAATGCTTTATCTTCCGCATTGCCTATTGAAATCCAATACTTTTCTGTTAAATCAATATTATTATTTAATTTAAAGTATGCGTCTTTATATGATTCACCTTTATTTACATTTTTCGCAAGTAATGCAAGTTCGGACGCTGTTTTTATAACATACGGATTTTCTTTACTTCCGTTTCCGCTGTCAAATGTTTCAGCCACACTGTCTGACCATTTTCCTTGTGATGAATATGACGGTATTTTCTCTTCAATTTTAGGTGTTGAAGCAGGTGTTACTGACGGTGTAGGTTTTGTTGATGTGTCTATATCATCGGAACCGTTTACCTCCCATGCCAAAACAGGGAATTTATCCGATTTCACAAACGCACTGCCTAAAATTCCAGTCATATCTGCAAGCTGATTTTCTGTTTTCACTTCAAGTCCCGTACCCGAATTTTCCGCATACGGCATAGGTGCGGTATCTTTAAGGAAATAGCAGTTTTTAACCGAATATCCGCTCACTGTATATCCCAGTATTCCGCCGTTGGTATTGTTTTGCGATGAAATTTTACCGCTGTTATATGAATTTGAAATATCACAGTTGTATGATTTACCAGAAATACCACCCGAATATGCTGACGCACTTACTTCACCGCTGTTATAACAACTGTCAAGAAGTATACTGCCCTCGTAATTGTAACCGACAATACCGCCTGCATATCCGTCGGTTGCAGTTACAGTGGCTTTATTAGTACATTCTTTTACAGTTCCCGAACTGTAAGCGGCAATACCGCCAACTTCGTCCTTACCTGTAATAGTTCCCTTATTCTCACACTGAGCTATAACACAGCTTGTAACCGTTTTATTAACCGCACCGTTATAACCTACTATACCGCCGACTCTGTTTTCGCCTTTTATTTCGGCATAGTTGATACAATGAGATATTAAACCATAGTTCACGGCACATATACCTGCCGCAATTCCATATGTATTATTCGTGTTTTCTATATTTCCGTATACATAAAGATTTTTTATTACCGCATTTTCTTCCGTAACTCCGAAAAGTGCCGAAAGATAGCTGCCCGAAGATATATTTATTCCCCTTATACTGTTATCTTGACCGTTAAAATTACCGTTAAAAGCATTGCCTTGATATTTATTTGATATGTATTTATCGGATACACCTATCGGTGTCCACTCCTTGCCTGATAGGTCTATATCATTTTTCAAGACAAAATACTTGTCTGACATATCATTGCCCTTTTCTACTTCATACGAAAGCAAAGCGAGTTCTTCTGCATTTGCAATAACATACGGATTATCTTTATCACCGTTACCGCCGTCAAATTCTTCTGCGCGATAATCTATCCAGTAATTTGACGTATACGTTACAATCTGCTTTTCAATTCCGTTTACCGAAATTTTAAGCGTCTTTTCGGCATTTACTTTGTCAAATGTGATGTCTATAGCTGTTTTTTCGTCTGATATGTATTGAGATAACTGAACATTTTTAAGTTCAACCGCTTTATCGTCAACAAATGATTTTATTTCAAAATCATTTAACGTAGGATTTGTTCCTACAAGTTTTTTGTTTAACAATACAGTTATCTTACCGTTTTCGATATTAATGCTTTCAATATCAAATGTTTCGTCTTCCCCTGTCGGCGCATTGCTCCAATCAATAACAGGAAGATTATCACTGTCTGTAAATGCGTCTGACAAATCACTTGCCAAAACAGTGTCAACGGCATATACCGTACTTATATCACCGCCGTTTTCAAGTGCCACAAGTTTAGTGCTGTCACCTATGTTATACAAGTTATTTACTGTCGTATTTTTCATTGAACCGATTAGTTGATATTCCGTATGAGTATTCACCTCACCGCTGTTGTACGCATTTTCTATCGTACCGCCAAGCTTGTAGCCTACTAATCCGCCACTGTAATTGTAACCGATTACCTTACCGGTATTATATACGTTAGTTATGTCACACGCATAATTGCAACCGATAATACCGCCGAAATAATTACCGTCTTCAGTACCTATTTGACCGTCATTATATGCTCTGTCAATCTTTCCGCATTCGCTTACACTTATATCCTTGCCGACAATTCCACCTACCGCAACTCCTCTTAAATAACTGTACATATCGTCATCTTTAAAAGGTGCAGATACATTTCCGTGGTTTGCGGCATATGTAATGTCGCCGTATGCAAGCTGACCGACAATTCCGCCTGCCTCTGCAAAGCTCTTGGAAGTAGCTGTAACCGTTCCGTTATTTGTAACGTTTATAAGATTTCCGCTTAGTCTGTTACTTCCCTTAAATTGAGCTCCAAGCTGACCTGTTATACCGCCCACATAAGCAAGACCTGTTATATCGACGTTGTTTGTACAATTTATAATCAATCCGGCATTTATACCGGCGATTCCGCCGATATATTTTGCCGCATTAATGTATTCATTACCCTCAGCCTGTGCGTTTATTTGTCCGTTTACCGTAACATTTCTGACAGTTCCTTCTTTTCCTATAATTCCGAAAAGGCCTTGACAATAAGTTTCGTAATGATTGTCGCCTTGCTTATTGTACTTTTTGGTTTCTATGAAAAGTCTGGAAATGCTGTGACCTTTTCCGTCAAATATACCGTTATATGCGGTGTCGTCATCTATACCGTAACCGTTATTATTGATATAATTATATCCGTTACCGATTGGTGTCCAATTTTGGTTTTCCAAGTCAATATCACTGTTTAATACTGCATTTGCTGTTCTGTCACCACCGTTTACTTTTTCGGCAAACCAAACCAAATCTTCCGCACTTTCAATCTGATAAGCACCGTTTATAAGTTCCGGTTCATCGCTTGCAAATGCAGTGAAATTTACAGGTACAAAACTCGCAAGCATACATAAAGACAACAATATACTTGTAAATTTATTTTTTACGCTCATTTTTTTCTCCAATCTTTATACTATTTTATACTTAAATCAAGAGTATTTGAAATAGGTGCCAATGATGATATATTTCCGTTCCATGTTAAAATCTTGATTGTATATTCATCAGCTGAATCGGCAGATATTTCTTTAAATTCAACTTGATTTTCATTACCGGGCTTTAAAGAAATTTCTTTAGGTTGTATTCCTATCAATTTGCCGTTTGAATCATATACGGCAGCCATAACACTTACTTTCTTTTCTTCTGTAAGATTACTGTTAAGTTTTACCGTTAATGTACCTGTTAGTTTTCCGTTTTCAACTTTTAATGTGTTTTGTTCTGTTGCAGATTGTACAGGTAAAGGTGTTGAAGTTACTGTTGGTGTCACTGTTGGCTCTGCTGTTGCCATTGGTGTTGCTGTCGGTGTCGCTGTTGGTGTCGCTGTTGGTGTTGCTGTTGGTGTTGCCGTCGGTGTCGCTGTTGGTGTTGCCGTCGGTGTCGCTGTCGGTGTTGCTGTTGGTGTTGTTTTCGGTTCTTCGCTCGGTACCAATGCGTTAATCAGATTATCTTCAAGTTCTGTTTGCATATTTTCATCAAAGAAATTCTCTAAAGCCGCTTGATATGCCGATTCTGCTTTTTTAGCGGTCTTTGGATCAGTTGCCAATGTTTCATAATAATCTGCTACCGCACCTACAAGCACGTCCTCAGCCGGTGATGTTAGATCTGAATTCCATCCGCCTTCATTAAAAACTAATCTTAAAACATCTCCTCTTACGAGGCTAGCCGACTCATAGGTGTATGAACTCAATCCGTTACCCATAGCATCATTATATAATGCTGACGGATAATCAAACGAAACTTCTTTGACGGAATTATCTATCTTAAAATCACTGAAAAATCCACTGCTGTTTGTATACTTCAATAGTGTAGTTGTAGGAGTCCAATCACTCATACACTCACCGTTATTCATATAATAATCAAGTACATATCCTATTGCGTCTGCTGCACTCTTAAATCCACTTTCAAAAGTTTTAAATTCTCCGCTGTAATCATAAAATCCGTTTGTATAAATCTTAATCGGGGTCATATATATCTCTTTTGTAGTGTCTTCAGCAAAGTGTTCAATATCAAAATAGAAATAATCTCCCGCTCCGTCTGTATCAGCCTGTACAACAAACGTTACAACACTGAATAACATCGCTACTGCTACAATTAAACTTAAAAATTTTTTCTTCATTAGTCTTTCACCTCATATTTTATTTTCGACTTATTCTATAAGTCCGTATTTTATTTTAATTCTCTCAAGCTTTTCGAGCATAGGCTCTGTGGCAAAAAAGAGAAAAAACACTGTTGATACTGCGTGAATAAAATCAAACGGCATTCCCATTACGTATGATGACAGCAACATATTTATATTTATATTCGACTGCCACATTATAACAGACGCAGGATTCATTATTCCTCCGTATATAACAAATGTCGCCAAAAATCCAAACACGCACATATCTGTTTTTGTCTTGCGTAAAATGCCTTTTTGAAACATTATTCCCGCTAAGAAACCTATAATTCCGAATGAAAACATTTGCCATGGTGTCCACGGTCCTTGCCCAAAAAAGAAATTCGATACAAATGCCGTAATTGCTCCGACAAGAAATCCTGTTTCACCGCCGAATGCCACACCCGAAATTATCACTATTGCCGCAACAGGCTTGAACTGCGGCAGCATAAAAAACGCAGTACGTCCCGCTACGCCTATTGCACACAATGCACTTATTATAACCAATTCCCTTGCTTTAGGTTTGCGGTTTTCAAACGCAAATCCCAAAGGAATCATCGTTTCCAATATAATAAGCAAGCTTATAAAATAATATTTTTTATCGCCGAGATAATATATCCCGATAAAAATTGTAAGCGGAATAAGAAATAATATTAGCAATGTTGCTATTTTTGTTCTTTTTGATATTTTTCTTTTGCTCTTTTCGTTCTGTATTAATTCTTTTCCGAGTTTTTTTCGTGGTATTAAATTAAACATTGCTACGGCAATAAATAATATACTTATCGTTTGTGCAACATAGTTCTTCCAATTATCGTAACGTCCGCAAAACAGGCATTGTGTCATCACAAATAAAATTACAAATACTATCCCTAATACAACATTGTGTACATTAAGTTTTTTATACTCTTTTTTGCTCTGCTTTATAACCGTTTTCTTTGGCAGTATATAATTCAGTTCATCATTCGTTTCAGTTAAATCTTCTGCTTCACCGCCCAATGCTCTTATTACGTCTTTGTCTAATACAGCATTTTCGATTATACCGTCAGCCATACGTTTTGCCGAAGTGGTATAAAAATTATTTTCCGCAAAGAACTTTCTCGGAGGAGCTTCACTGACAATCTTACCGTCAAAAAACATCGCACATATATCAGCATATTCAGCACAAAATTCTATGTCATGTGTTACCATTAACACAGTCATACCGTTCTTTTGCAAACTTTTGAGTATCGTTGCAAGTTTTCGTTTAAAACAAGCGTCAAGTCCCTTTGTCGGTTCATCAAGCACCAACAAATCAGGTTTTCTCAAAAGCATTTTTGCAAGTGCCACTCTCTGCTGTTCACCACCTGACAAATCGTAAGGGTGATTTTCAAGCAAATTATCAAGTTCACAAAGTTTTATTATATACTCAATCTCATTTTTCCTTTTTTCTTTTTCCACATCAAATACCGCGTCATACAACTCCTCAAGTACACTTTTTTTCAAAAATAAGCTCTGTGGATTTTGTGGCATCACCGCCACTTTGGTATCATCGTTTATAAACACCTTACCTCTATACGGCTTATTAATCTTTGAAATAACAGACAACGCAGTACTCTTTCCGACACCGTTACCGCCTACTATCGCATAAAATTCATTTTCGTGAACTTTAAATGACAAGCCTTTTAAAATATCATCTGAATTTTTCTCATATCTAAACCATACATCTTTTAATTCTAAAATCGGTTCGGTATTAATTCTGTTTTTTTCCGCCTTGAATTCAAAATGCTCGTTAATCTGTTGTTTTTCCAACCATTTATGACCGTCACGAATTGTTATAGGGCAATTACCCGAATTATTTCCCAAGGAATAATATATTTTTGTCGGTGTGGGTAATGCTGCAAACATACTGTTTTGCTTTAATTCCTCACCTATTTTATACGGTGTGTTTTCGTCTGTAATCTTGCCGTTCTCCATAACCGCGACCTTATCGGATAAAGGAAATACTTCGCTCAAATTGTGTTCACTCAATATTATCGTCACACCAAGTTCTGTATTAATCCTCTCAAGCATTGTAAAAAAGTCATGTGCCGCTATTGGGTCTAATTGACTTGACGGCTCGTCAAGCAACAACAATGTCGGATTCATTGTCATAACCGACGCTAAATTGAGAATTTGTTTTTGTCCGCCCGACAGATTGGCTACATTTTCGTAAAACCAATTTTGTATTCCGAAAAATGACGCCATCTCCGCAGCTTTCGATCGAATTTCAGCCGAATTAATACCCAAACTTTCCAATCCGAATACAAGTTCGTGCCAAACCTTATCCGTAACAATTTGATTATCAGGATTTTGCATTACAAATCCGATATTTTCGGCTTGCTCCCTGTCCGACAAATCATATATACTCTTTCCGTCAAAGTATATTTCCCCACTTGTTTTACCGTGCGGTGTTAAAATCGGTTTTAAATGTCGTAGAAGTGTCGATTTTCCACATCCGGATTTACCGCAAATCGTCACAAATTCACCTTGATTTATCGTTAAATTTATATCGTTCAATGCCGTTTTTTCGCTATTGGGATATGAAAATATTAAATTTTTGATTTTAATTTTCTCCACTTTAATTCCTCCCATATCTCAATAATTATCGGCATTATACAAATCATAATATACGATATAAAAATGCTTGTGCTGTAAAACGACATATCCGTACCACGCATAGACGGAAAATATCTGTAATTAATTTTTCCAAGCAAAGCACCTATCAAAAAATATGTAATCGTAACCGCCAAATAAATTAAAGCAGTTACATCTCTTTTGTCAAATACATAATTTGAGTAAGCCGTTCTGCCTGTCAAACCGTAACCGCGACTTTTCATACTGTCGGAAGTATCTATTGCATTTTCCAAACTCCATGTTATAACCGCCGACAAAATTCTTATGCTGTTTTTAACTCTTGCAAATACAGACCCCTCTGATGAATCTCTCCCCATACTTTTCTGTGCATTTGAAACTTCTTGTACCTGTTCTTTAAATTTCGGAACAAATCTGAATGTCATAGACAATATCAGCGAAAGTGACGGAATTATTCGTCCAAAAAGATAGATAAACTTATCACTTGTCATAATTTTATTGAAACAAGAAAACCAACAAATGACCGTTGCAACCATACTTGCCGCGACAATTCCGTATAGTATGGATTCCAACGTCAACGGATTTCCGCTCGGTAAATATGCAATTACAGTTACACCCTCGTGATTGAACGCAGGATTTATCAGTGCTGAAATCAACATAAGCGGTAATAACATCGCAATAAATTTCAACGCTTTTTTACCGTTTAAAATTACCGAATACATCACACTGCACAAAAGCGATGTCACAAGGCATATAGGATGTACGAATATCATTGAAAACACAATTACGGCTGTAAAATATATAAAATTAATCAACGGATGATATTTTGCAAATTCATTCATTATCTGTCTTATCTCCTATTCTCCGCCTGTTGCGGAATATCCGCCGACATCTATTCCTAAGTTGCAAGTATATACCCATTCGACTTTATCGCCTTGTTTCAGCTGGTAACGCGAACAGCCGTAATTTGGGAACCAGTCATTTACTTTATACATCCACCCCGATAATTCACCACAGTCAAACTCATACAAATTGCCTATTCCCTCGATATATGCACTGTTATACATAGGAGTATTTTCAAATTCCATATGTATTTTGCTGTTTTTCATTTCACGTTGCAATAGGTCAAATACACTTTCGCCGTCATAAAATTCAACTGTCTGTTCTTTAAATATAACTCCATCCGACGGCACTAATTCCCACTTTTCTTTATCAAGCCACGACATATTGTCGAGTATCGTATCACATCGTACCGCCAACGTGCATGTCAGTTCTCTGCTCTCTATTACTGCATCTTGCGGTTCGACAGGTACAGGTTTTCCCTCAGGTACAGGTTCTGTTTTATATTCGTCTGTCCCTGTTGTTTCGTCAATATTCATTCCGTTGTTTTCGGAATATTCCAAATCGGGAGTATATATTTCTTCGTATGGTTCCCCTGCAATCTCTTCGGCTAATTCTATTTTTTCCTCTGCCGTCATTGGTTTGTCGGCTGTAGGCTTGTTTTGAATTTTTTCTGAGTTTTCGGCTGTCGGAGATGATGTGAGTGAAATTGTTGGCTCTACAGTCGGTGTAGGACTTTCATCATTGTCATATACCTCATCAATTATAACCCTTTCCGTTACTTTCGGCGTCGGCTCAACATTCCAACCGTGCAGTGACGGTGCATCTCCGCCCCACCAAAACGCAAATACCAATACAGCAATAATTATACTTCCTATAATTATGTGCTTTTTATATTTTTTCATTCAATATCTCCTGAAAATTATTACTTTCTAAGCAAAATCAAATTCATCATTACAAACTGTAAACTGTTTTTTATCACATTAATTTCATCTTGTGATATATTTCTGACATCGCTCATATCATAAAGCGAATTATCGCCGTTCATAAATCGTTTTAGCGACACCAAACTGTAAAAACATTGTTCTGTTGCCATTTGATTTGAACCGTCACCGTCGTATGTATGTTTAAAACCGTCGCCTATTGTATAGTACGACATTAAATTATCCGCTAAATTCTTGCCGTTCTTTTCAAAGCGTTCATCAAGAGGCGATATTCCGAGTTCACAAAGTGCAACAATGACTTGTGCGCAGCTTTCGGAATTTTCCGTACCCCAACTTGAATATCCTCCGTTTTTATTTTGACTTGCCGATAAAAAAGAAATTGCCTTGTTCACACAATTTGACACTTCTGAATTATCCGTATAATTTGAAAGTGCTTGCAGAGCCATTGCCGTAACATCAACATCACTCTCTCCACTGCCCAAAAGTGACCATCCACCGTCATCAAGCTGACTGTTTATAATCTTTTCAACATACATTTCTCTTGTTGCATGAATTTGTGCATCGGCATTGTACGGCATATCATACTGTCCGCAGTCAAGTGCAATCAATGCCCATATTGCACCGTTTATACCTTGCCAAGTAGTTTTTTCAAAATCTCCTAAAGGAAGTAATAAATTATATCCACCGACATTTTTAGGGTCTTTTCCGATTGATGTGAGTGCAATTATAACTCTTGAATATTCGGTATATTTTTTGTTATGCAATACACCGCCACATTCTTTTACATAATTGACAACATTGTTGTAATAATTCTCGTAATAGCCGACAGGTATATCACCGTAATTTCTGCTCAGTCCCATTATCAGCCACTCACCGCCTATCGATGATACGGTAGGAGTTTTCGAATTATCATATAAATATTTTTCCGTATCACTTATGACGCTGTTTATATCGTCAATACTTACCGCAAAAGCATTTGCAGATGAAATCAAAACAAACGATAACATTAAAGATATTATTTTTTTCATTAATACGCTCCGTTTCTGTAAAATCAAATAAAAAAAGCTGTGATAATTTTTTCAAATTATCACAGCAGAGTTTTCCTGTGTATATCACATATCGGCACGCAAACAACACGCTTAATACATTTATATAAGCGTACGATACTACTGCTCCTATATTGACAACATCAATAAGTACGGAGCAGTATCAAAGCAGGTCTTCTGACTCGTATTATATAAAGCGAGCTTAACATTTTTATATTCGCCTTCTCAGTTTCCCAATGACTGACTTTCATCAAAAAATATAAAAACTTCAATACATACAGCGACTGTTATCGTTCGGGATTCTCACCCGATTCCCTTTTCACCGACTATACCCATACAATATAGCCGACACTTTGTGTGATTATTCATTTTTTAGTATTATATCATCAAAAATATGTACCGTCAATGTGCTATATTACTAAAGTTACACTTGACATTCACATATTTTATACCTTATAACACAAAAAATGCGACACCTAAAAGCATCGCATTTTGAATTACATTATGAATTTTGTTTTGTATAGTTAAGAAGTCCGCCTGCGTAAAGCATTTCTTTTTGACGGTCTGACAAATCTGCATTAACCTCAAAATCAAAGCCTTTTGTTACGTTTGTCACCTTAATAACTTTACCGTTGGCAATTTGCTTACCGATATTTTCAATCTTCAATTCGTCCATTTGGTCAATCTTATCGTAATCCGATTCATTTGCAAATGTTAGCGGCACGATACCGGCATTAATAAGATTAGCCATATGAATTCTTGCAAATGACTTAACGATAACTGCCTTAACACCTAAATACAACGGTGCAAGTGCAGCGTGTTCTCTTGAAGAACCCTGTCCGTAGTTTGAACCGCCGACAATTATACTCTTACCAAGTTCAAGTGCTCTGTCGTGGAACTTTTCGTCACATACAGCGAAACAGAATTCCGAAATCTTAGGAATATTTGAACGCAATGGCAAAATCTTTGCACCAGCAGGCATAATATGGTCTGTTGTGATATTATCGCCGACCTTTAGCGAGCATTTTGCGTCTATTGTTTCAGCTAACGGCTCTGATACAGGGAAAGGCTTAATATTAGGACCTCTAAGTACTTCAATACTGTCCATATCCTTTTCATCTGCCGGAGGAACTATCATATTATCGTTTATTGTGAACTTTTCAGGCAATGTTATATCAGCCGCGTCACCAAGTGTTCTCGGATCTGTAAATACACCTGTAAGAGCTGAAATAGCAGCTGTTTCAGGTGATACAAGATAAATCTGACCATCTTTTGTACCACTTCTGCCTTCAAAGTTTCTGTTAAACGTTCTTAGTGAAATACCCTTTGAATTAGGTGACTGTCCCATACCTATACAAGGACCGCAAGCACTTTCCAGTATTCTTGCACCTGCGTCAATCATAATAGCCAAAGCACCGTTATTTGCAAGCATATTCAAAACCTGCTTTGAACCCGGAGCGATTGCAAGAGAAACATCAGGATTAACAGTCTTGCCTTTTAGAATATGTGCAACTTTCATCATATCAAGAAGTGATGAGTTTGTGCATGAACCGATACAAACTTGGTCAATCTTCATACCGCTAAGTTCACTTACCGACTTAACATTATCAGGTGAATGAGGGCAAGCTGCAAGCGGTTCAAGTTTGCTAAGGTCTATATTAACTTCTTCGTCATATACAGCGTCTGCGTCTGCACATAGAGGTGTGTATGCATCTTCTCTGCCTTGTGCTTTCAAGAATTCATGTGTTATTTCGTCTGATGGGAATATTGATGTTGTTGCACCAAGTTCCGCACCCATATTTGTAATAGTTGCTCTTTCGGGAACTGATAAAGTTTTAACTCCTTCACCGCAGTATTCGATAACTTTGCCTACACCGCCCTTAACAGAAAGACGCTTTAGAACTTCCAAAATTACATCTTTTGCGGCAACCCACGGTTGAAGTTTGCCTGTAAGATTTACCTTAACGACTTTCGGGCAAGTAATGTAATATGTACCTCCGCCCATTGCTACAGCAACGTCCATACCGCCCGCGCCTATGGCAATCATTCCTATACCGCCGCCTGTCGGTGTATGGCTGTCCGAACCGATAAGTGTTTTACCCGGAATACCGAAACGCTCAAGATGTACTTGGTGACAAATACCGTTACCGGGTCTTGAGAAGTAAATTCCGTGTTTTTTACAGACACTGCCGATAAATCTATGGTCATCAGCATTTTCAAAACCATTCTGCAATGTATTATGGTCAATATATGCAACAGAACGCTCTGTTTTTACTCTTGGCACACCCATAGCCTCAAACTCAAGATATGCCATTGTACCTGTTGCGTCCTGTGTAAGGGTCTGGTCAATTCTAATTCCGATTTCACTGCCTTTTACCATCTCACCTTCAACAAGATGTGCAGACAGTATTTTTTCTGTTAATGTTTGTCCCATAACAACTTCCTCCGTAAACTCATTTTTCTATATTATTTTAATACAAATCCTATGTATTTGTCAAGTCATACACACCTTTTATTTAAAACCGCATATTATAAAGCGGAGGTGTTTTAGATATGACGGATATATGTTTTATTGCATTGTTTACTGTGTTTTGTACTATGGGAATATACTTCTTTGTAAAAGAAATTACATCGGCACTTTTGAAAAACCATATTAAAACGAAAATTCTTCTTGAAGTACATAATTCCGATATTGATATTGAAGGTCAGATACGTTCGATTATTTCGGCAAATCCCGAAAGTGATATATTGATAAGCGATAAAAGTGAGAATGACGAAATAGGTATGATTCTTCATAAAATGTCCGCTGATAATTCGTGTATAATTTTAGACAACGTTAAAAGCTCCCAAAAATAAATTTTGGGAGCTTTTTAAATTATTTATCTTCGTTTTTTGCTATTTCTTTTATTGATGTTACAAGTCCTGCAAGTCCTTGTATTTCCGACGGTATAATTATCTTTGTAGCCTTGCCATCAGCGGCTTTTTCAAAACTTTCAAGCGCCTTTATTGCAATATACGGTTCACTCGGCTTTGAGTCGTTAATTCTTCTGATACCTTCGGCAACGGCTGTCTGTACTGCGATAATTGCTTCAGCCTCACCTTCCGCCTCTTTAATAGCGGCTTGTTTTTTAGCCTCTGCACGAAGTATTGCAGACTCTTTTTCACCCTCTGCCAAAAGAATTGCAGACTTCTTTTCACCCTCTGCACGAAGTATTGATTCACGTCTTTCTCTTTCGGCTTTCATCTGACGTTCCATTGCGTCTTGAATTTCAGCAGGAGGCATAATGTTTTTAAGTTCAACTCTGTTAATCTTAATACCCCATGGGTCAGTTGCCTCGTCAAGAATTGCACGCATTTTTGTATTTACAGTATCACGTGATGTCAATGTTTCATCAAGTTCAAGATCACCTATAATATTTCTTAATGTTGTTGCAGTAAGATTTTCAATAGCCATCATAGGTCTTTCAACACCATATGCAAACAATTTAGGATCTGTTATTTGATAATAAACAACCGTATCAATCTGCATTGTTACATTATCCTTTGTTATAACAGGTTGCGGCGGAAAGTCAACAACGTGTTCCTTTAAATTAACTTTCTTTGCAATTCGGTCTATAAACGGCACTTTAAAATGAAGTCCGACACCCCATGTTGCATAGTAACCGCCAAGACGTTCAATAATGTATGAATGTGCCTGTGGAACTATTTTGATATTTGCTACAATAATCACCAATATAATGATTAATAAAAGTATAATTGCTAATGGCATTTTAATCATCCTTTCTCTTTACAATAAGTTTTACACCCTCAATTTTTTCAATAACAGCCGTTTCACCTTTGAGTACATGAGAGTTGTCTATACTTCTTACAGTCCAGACTTTTCCGTCAACTTTGCCCTCTCCCAAGCCTCTGATATTATCGACATCGCACGTTATCAAAACTTCTTTACCAACCAAACTTTGAGCATTTGTTTCAACATTTCTCGGTTTGAAAAATTTCATTGAAATCGGTCGTAAACACAGTATACAAATAAATGATACCGCAATAAACACAGCCATTTGAACATAGAAATTTACACCTGAAAATGCCGCAATCATTCCTCCTAATGCACCGATTGCAAACCAAATGCTGACAAGCTGATAAGTAACTGCCTCAAGAATAATAAACGCTATTATTCCCAAAATCCATATTACAGCCTGTTCCATAACTATAACCTCCCTCTATTTCATTATATATTAAAAGTTATAAACTTACAATAGTTTTTCAAAAATATTTTTCACATATGTTTTTCTTTTACATATTATATATTAAAAGATTACAGAGGTGGGATATATGCTTAATTGTTGTATGAGAGGTTGTTCAAAGGCAGTTGGGCTGGCGGCTTTGTCATTTTGTGCAGGTGTGATAGCGGGAGCATTTCTTCCTATGTCTATTATTGCGGTAATCGAAATGATTTTTCTTCTGCTTTTTGGGTATTTGTGTTTGTTTAAATGGTAGAAAGGAGTAGGTAAAAATGAAAATCGTTGTCGTTAAAATGCCAAAATGTCTTAGAGGTATCGTTAAAACAATTTTTAAAATGTAGTACATAGAAAAAGGAAAGCAACTTAATGCTTTCCTTTTTCAGTATTATAAATTGCTTACCCAATTTTTAATTTCTTTTTCCGATATACCGTTTACCATTTTACCTGTTTGCCATTTTGCATTCGGGCTCAGTTTGCTCAAAACATCAACTGTCTTACCCATACCGCTGCCACCTGAAGTTGCAAACGGAACGATTGTTTTACCTGACAAGTCATAGTTTTCAACAAATGTATCTATAATTATAGGTGCAACGTACCACCAAATTGGGAAACCGATTAATACTGTATCGTAATCTGCCATATTGTCAAGCTTGTTTGCTATTTTCGGACGTGAGTCGGGATTGCTCATTTCAACTGAACTGCGACTTGTTTTATCTCTCCAGTCAAGGTCTGCATTTGTATAAGGCATTGTAGGTTTAATTTCAAATAAATCCGCATTAGCCACTTTTGCAATTCTTTCCGCTACGCTCTTTGTAACACCGCTTGCGGAAAAATATGCTACCAATTTTTTACTCATTTTAAATTCCTCCTAATTACTTATTGAATCCGCTGTTTGTAAGCCATTTCTGTATTGTCTGTCGCTTGTGTTGTTTCGCCTGCAACACAACCTGTTATACCGCAAAATACAAGCGAGCTGTAAATTCATGTTATTATTGATATTATTCTTTTTATGGTGTTTCTCTCCTTTTAGTTTTCTTTTGGATAATGTTCATCATCAACAGGTTCAAACCATTCATTTGATGTATTTTCACCCGGACACTCAACTGCCAAATGGCTGAACCAACTGTTTGCCTTTGCACCGTGCCAATGCTTGACACCTGCAGGAATAGCGACTATATCGCCCGCTTTCAGGCTTTGCGGTTCTTTGCCTTCTTCTTGATACCAGCCTTCACCGTCTACACATAAAAGAAGTTGACCGCCACCGCTTGTTGCGTGGTGAACGTGCCAATTATTACGGCAACCAGGCTCAAAAGTTACATTTGCCACAAATACCGTTTCATTCGGATTTGTAAGCGGTTTTAAATAACTGTTTCCGATAAAATACTTCGCATATGCCGTATTTGCCTCACCAATACCGAACATTCCTCCGTGATTTTCAACAGTAGTATCATCGGCATACACTTCTTTTACAACGCGAAATGCCGACCACGCGTTCGGCCAACCCACATAAAAAGCAAGATGTGTTAAAATCTCTGCCATTTCTGTTTTTGTAACGCCGTTTTTCTTTGCGGTCATTGCGTGGTACTGAAAAGAACTGTCGATTAGACCTTTGCTAACCAATGCGGTTACTGTAAGTATTGATCTCATTTTTAAAGACAATTTATCTTCTCGCGACCATACTTCTCCGAATAATACATCATCATTCAGTTCTGCGAATTTCGGAGCAAAATCGCCTAAACTGTCCCTACCTGCTGTTTGTTTTACCATTTTAAATTCCTCCTAATTATTATTTTTTATTTCATTCTTTAAATAATCTAAATTAGATATTTGTTTTTCTAATATATGAATTTTGTCAAGCGCTTTTTTTCGTTTTTGACTTAGGATTTTAAGACATTCCTCGTCATTTTCGCCTGACAGTATCAGCTGCATATATTCATCAATATCTTCTTTTGAAAAATCTGTTTCATACAATGTCATTATCATACTTAATCTTTTTATATCTTCATCATCATAATGCCATTCGCCCATAACTCTTTTTACGGTTTTGCAAAGTTCCATACTTTCATATTCTTTTAAAATTTTTATGGGAATACAGTATTTTTCGCTTGCCTCTTCTATTGTCATAATTTCCTCCATAAAAAATATAGATGTCTTTTATTTGACATCTATATTCTATCACTAACAAGTACATATGTAAAATACTTATATTGTATTTCAAACTATACATTCAAGGCATTTCTTAATGTGTTTTATAAAAGAATTGACAGACGGTGAAACAGTACGATTTTTTCGCCAGACTATTACAGTTCCTGTTTCAAGCATCGGTGAAAGCGGTTTAAAGCATAAATCGTCGTAATACATATCACTGTCAATACACAGTGCCAAACCTACTCCGCCTTTTACAAGCGATTCGGTATTATATATAAGGTCACAGCTTGCCACTATTTTGATATTGTCGTAGCAATCACCGAACCAATTTTCTATTTCATTTCGTACGCTTTCACGTTTTGCGAATATCAAAGGCTGACCTGCTAAATCTTTGGGAGTAATATATTCTTTTTCCGCAAGCGGACAATCTTTTCGCATTATAACTCCCCATTTTTCTTTTTGCCCCAAACGCACAAATTCATATTTACTTATATCGACAGGCTCTTTCAAAAGACCAACATCAACAGTACCGTTTTCAATTTTATCTTTAATATCGTCAGCAATTCCACTGCAAACCTCAAACATTACTTTCGGATTTTCTTTTCTGAATGATGCCGCCAACTTTGCAACTCCACTCAATACACAAGTTTCTCCGCTTCCAATGGTTATCGTTCCCATGAGCATATCGTCACTGTGTGACAAATCTTCTCTTATCTTTTCTTCTATATTTATAATTTCCTGTGCACGTTGTTTTAACAGTATTCCGTCCTCCGTAAGTGATATACTGTGTTTTCCGCGTTTAAACAACTTCACTCCGAGTTCTTCTTCCATCTGCATAAGCTGTCTTGATAAAGTAGGTTGCGTTACATTCAGTCTTTGTGCCGCTCTTGTTATATTTTCCTCTCGTGCAATCATCAAAAAATATTTTAATACTCTAAGTTCCATCGTAACCTCCGAATATTTGTTCTTTATTTTAGTTTATCACAACTATTAAACAAAGGCAATCCGAAAATTCCGAATTGCCTTTAACTTGATATTTTGTTTTACCAAATATGCACTCTGTCCTCAGGGGCAACATACATACCGTCATTTTCCTTTATGCCGAATGTATCATAAAATTTCTGGTCATTTACAATAGTACGGTTTGTACGCAATTTATCAAGGCAATGAACATTTGTTTGAGAAATATATTGCATATATTCACGGCTTGAGCTTGATGCCCATGTTCTTGCTATTGATTTATATAATGCCTCGTAATTCGGATTATCAAGGTGAGAAACTATTTCCGTTATACAAGATACCGCACCCAAATCGGCTATATTTTCACTCAATGTCAGCTCGCCGTTCACAGCAATTCCCGGTGCCGCCTCTTCTCCGTCATAAAAAGCTTCAACATCCTTGCAAAGTTTTGAAAATGCACTGTAATCTTCTTCTGTCCACCAGTCAGTCGCATTACCGTTTTCGTCAAATTTAGCACCGTTATTGTCAAATGCGTGTGTAATTTCATGTGCAATAATATATCCGATACCACCTAAATTTTCTTCATATGACGCGTTTACATCATATATTGGTGCTTGCAATATTCCAGCCGGGAATGTTATACTGTTTGCCAATGAGTCATACATTGCATTAACCGTATAAACAGCCATGCCCCAATCATTTTTATCTATCGGTTCGTCTTGATGTTCAATCAAATTTTTCACCTGTTCTTTGGAGATTGCAAGCATATTTTCAAAATAACTTCCGCCGTCTGCAGCTGATTTAATTTCAACATCGTCCATATATGACTGAACATCTTCCGGATAACCTACATTAATTTGCATTGTATCAAGTTTTTTCAATGCCTTTTCCTTTGTGGTATCGCTCATCCATGTAAGCTTTTCAATCCTTGTTCTGTATACATCTATTATGTCACTTATCATTTTCTCGACATTTTGTTTTGCCTCTTTGCTGAAATAATTTTGAGCATATAATTCGCCAAGATAGTCATACATAACGTTTTCTATTGTTATAGTTGCCTTTTCCTCCGCTGTATAACTTCCCTCTGTTCCGTAAAACGCATTTTGGAAATCGGTTGACACTTGTGTAAATTCTTCATTTAACGTTTCGCCCCAACCCAACAATACTATAAGTTTGGCTCTTGTCTTTAAAACATCAATATTGTCTTTATTATAAAGTTCTCCGTTTTTCTCCAACAGACCAACGTCCGAAACAAGGATTTTACCGTTATACTTCAATTCCGAATCCTTTAATATTTTTGAAATATCCATATTCGGTACTGCTTTCTGCAATTCTTCCAATGTATACAGATTGTATATTTTGTCAACATCAGCATTATCCTGTGTATCAAGCATACTCTCGGCAAGCTGTTTTTCAAAATCAAAATATGCCTCTGAATGTTTTTGAGCGCTTTCTTTAGTTTCTCCGCTCAATACTAAATTTTCAGTCAAATAATCTTTGTATGCTTTTATCTGCTCCGCATTATCCGACATATATATGTCTTTCGGCAATATCGGTGCTATCATATAAAAATCCAGTATATTTTTTGTGTTGTCCTTAAAATCAGCCGTTACCGAAAAATCACCCAATGCCGATATACAAAGCTCCTTAATCAATTCACTGTTTATTTCGTTTAAATCCTTAATTGTCTTTGCTTCATCAATTTTATCAAGATACGGTTTTATTGGAGTAATACCTGCTTTATTTCTTGATTCCGTATCTGTTATATTATTGTATAAGTCAGCTATTTTCTGTTCTTTTGTACCTTTTGCGTGTGATTGGTTTATGATATTTGCCAGCAAATCATTTATTCGCTCTGTATTTGTATCATCTAAGCTGTATGCATTACCTGCAATCAATCTGCCGGGTTTTATTTCAAAATTGTTTAGTGCTTCTTTATTAACCGTTGCATAAAAATCGTCTTTTAAATTGCTGCCGAAAACCGCATATGTTCTTTTTATAAACAAATCCATTTGAGTGTCGGTTACATTTTCATCAGGTGAAAATACTCCCTCAGAAGTTCCTGCCACAATACCTGCGTCAAATACGTCCGCAAGTTCGGTTTCTGCCCACTTCGGTATGTCCGTAAAATCTTCTTTAGGTATTGCTATACGTTTTGTGTACTCGTTCAGTTCAGGCATTTTTCCAAAAGCACGCTTTAACATAACAAGTGCCTCTGCTCTTGTTACATTCCAATCTTCGTGAAGTTCGCCGTCCTCATATCCTTGTATAATATCCTCTTTCTTCACATTCGGGTTATAATCGTCTGCCGCAACCAATAACATATCCGCAACCTGACCTCTTGTTACATATTGGTCTTTAGCCGATACGACATACATACTGCCAACAGCTATTGACAATGCCAATAGTCCTGAAACTACCTTTTTAATTTTCATCCTTTACCCCTCCGTTTTATAATTTTTAATCCAATATTCATCATCAACATTTGTCATTTTTCTTTTTAAATGCAATTTTGAAAACATCGTATATAACATTTTAACTTTTAATGACATAGTGACCTTTTCGGAAGTCTTATTTATTTTTCTTGCTGTTTTATCAAGTTTTTTCAAAAGTGAATTTTTAAATTTATCGGGCATATTGTCCCAAAAATATCCCCAAACACCTTGATAGACAGAATAAGTCCTTGCGACTCCCCAATAATCCATACTGTCCTTTATATCTTTAACCGTTGCTTTTAAGCCTCCGCCGCCTGCACTTGCAATTATAACGGCTCGTTTTTTCAGCATTTTAAAATCGGGACGATGAACCAACCACCTGTATCCAAAATGGTCAAGAAAACTTTTAATTTGACCGGGAATATGACCTACATAAACAGGCGAACAAAATATAATAAGACTTGAATCATCAAATGCGTCTAATATAGGTTTCAAATATTTATATCCACCGCACTTTTCCTCATCGCCTTTTATACACGCATAACACCCGCAACATATATGTGGCATATCCTCCGGCAAAGTAAATTCATAAACTTTATCAACATTTTCCAGCTTAGATATAAGATATTCAGCCGAATTATATGTAGTGCTGTTTTTTCGTTTATTGGAACGAATAAGTGTTATATTCATATTTTCCTCCGCAAAATTATTATATTATTTTATTCGGATAATCGGGAATAACAAGTGCGGCAATGATGTATGCCAAAATTCCCGTTCCGAAGAAAACTACAAGCACAACCCAAATTAATCTCACTATCGTTGAATCAATCCCCAAATATTCCGCTATTCCTCCGCAAACACCGCAGAGCTTTCTGTCAACATCAGATTTGTATAACTTTTTCATAATAATCACCCTCCGTTAATTATATTTTCCCCCAAACAAATAATTTGTTGATTGTAAAATCTTTACTTCATTATATATGTTTATTTTTTTAATGTAAATAGATTATAAAAAAAATTTATAATTATTTTTGAATTTTAATGTTTTTTTAAGGTTTCTGTCTTATACTTCAATTATGGAAACGAAATAAAGGAGAAATTCAAAATGTTAAAGAAAAAAATTACAACTCTATTAATCACAGTGGCTTTGCTTACTTCGATAATGCCTGAGGCATTTGCCGATACTACGGAACAGCCACCGCAAATGCCGACACAGTCACAGGGCGAACAGCCACCTGCAAAACCTGACGGAGATCAATCCGACGGTGAGCAGCCACCGCAAATGCCTAACGGCGAACAACCGCAAGGTGATATGAATGTATCAATTCCGTTCACCGATGTTGCAAGTGATGCTTGGTATTATAATGTAGTATCACAAGCATACGGAAAAGGACTTATTTCCGGTATGAGTGATATAGAATTTTCACCTGAAAGCTCCGTTACAGGTGCTCAGATTATTATGATGCTTTACAGAGCAGACGGTAATACAGTCAGCGAACAAACAAGCGGTAATTGGTATGACGAGGCAGTAGATTGGGCTAAAGAAAAATCAATCATCTCCGACAACAACGGTTGGACTTTTGACGCAAATGCCGATTTAACACGTGAACAAATGATGGTATTTTTATATAACTATTTGCAATACAAAGGCAATGATTTATCGGCTTTAGATGATTTATCATCATATACTGACAGATCTGAAATTTCAGCATATGCCGAAAATGCAGTAAAAGCACTTGTAGGTAAAGGAATTATCGAGGGCGACGGCAAAACATTAAGACCGCTTTCGTCACTTATCCGTGCGGAAACAGCCGTAATTTTAATTAACGCAGTTGATTCCGTCAATCCTAGTGCTAATCAAGGCGGTATGCAACCACCGAGCGGTAATATGCTGGGCGGATTTGGCGGTTCGGATACAGTAACACAAGGCACATCTGCTACAACAATCACTGAGGACGGAACATATTCATCAACATCATATTCTTCAACAGGTGATGACGAAAACGCACTTCGTGTTGACGGTGCAACTGTTACACTTGATTCTGTAACAGTCGACAAGTCGGCAGGTTCTTCGTCAAATACAGAGGACGGCGATTTCTACGGTCAAAATGCCGCATTGCTTGCAACAAACGGTGCTAATGTTACAATAAAAAATGCAACAGTAAACTCATCTGCACAAAACGGTAACGGTATCTTCAGTTACGGCACAGGCACAACTGTAAACGTATCCGATTCAACTATTACAACAACTGCCGATAATTCCGGAGGTATTCAGACAACAGGCGGCGGTACAACAAATGCTACAAACCTAACTGTAAACACAAGCGGTAACTCTGCCGCAGCAATTCGTTCGGACAGAGGCGGCGGTACAGTGGTTGTTGACAAGGGTACTTATACTTCAAACGGTTACAACTCCCCTGCCGCATATTCAACATCCGACATAACTGTTTCAAATGCCACTCTTACCGCAAACAATTCTGAGTCACTTGTAATTGAGGGTAAAAACTCAATCAAGCTTAATAATTGTGACGTATCGGGCAATATGAGTTCTACGGAAGGCAGCAGTTCTGACGAAAACGTACACAACGTTATGATTTATCAATCAATGTCAGGTGACGCAGAAGTCGGAACATCCGAATTTGATATGACAGGCGGTTCTCTGACAGGTAATAACGGAGATATGTTCTATATTACAAATACTCACTCAATCATCAATTTGTCAAACGTTGATATTACCAACAAAGACGCTGACGCTTATTTAATGCGTGTTACAGGTAACAGCGCTGCAAGAGGTTGGGGCAAAGCAGGCGCAAACGGCGCACAAGTTGAATTTACCGCGTCAAATCAAACGCTTAACGGCGATATTGCAGTAGATACCGTTTCCACTCTTAATATGACTCTTACAGATTCATCTGATTTTACAGGTACAATAAACATCATTGACAACGCACAAAACGGCACTGCTGTTGATAATAATGCAGTTGTTACAATCGACTCCGACAGTACTTGGACTTTGACAGGTGACTGTACTGTAACAAGTCTTGAAAACAACGGTACAATAAACTTCAACGGTCACACAATAACCCTTGCAGACGGTACTGTTTTAAACAAATAAACACATACAAAAAAATGAGCCTTGAAAGTACAGACATAGCCTTGAATTATCAGCATAAAATTGTCCAAGAATATGTTCACCCCCCGACTCAAAAATAATGTTTTTGTAGGTTTACAACCACTTTGGAATGGCAATCCCGAAGTTAAAATCTATGCTGTTGCATAAATTTTGCATGATAAAACTCCGATGTGAAATACATCGGAGTTTTGTATCAGTTATTTATATATACTGTTCTTGAGTCACCGTCCCAGTTAACCGATGCACCAAACGCTTCTGACACAGCTCTTACAGGAACCATTGTATATCCGTTGTACAGTACAGTAGGCGGGTTTAGAGTTATCTTTTTAGTATCCGTAGCTTGTCCGTTCTTTAAGGCGGTTATGCTCATATATGACGAATCGACCTCAAACACTATGCTTTTAGAATTTAATGTTGCTGTTGCACTTCTGTTACTGTTTCCTTTTTTCGGTGTGTACCAATCAACTTCAGCACCCATTGACTCAAATATCGTTCTCATCGGAACTAATACACCGTCATTTAAAATAACGGGATTTTGTTCAAACGATAATTGTTCGCCATTCAATACAACTTTGACATCTGAATCACTTATATTTGTGTACTTGAAATTATCTTTATAGAACATATACCCTGTTGTACCGCAATCACGACCGTTTTCGTAACCATGCCAATCAAGCCAAATACCTTGATCACCTAAGTCAAGGTTAATTGTTCCCTTTACAATAAAATCGCCGCCGTCCCATACTTCGTAATAGTCTGATTTAACCTTCTTACCGTATATTGACCCATATGTTGTTACGGCAAATTGTCCGTATTGGAAGTGGATTGTCATTGAGCCGTCACCTGCTTTATTTATCTGTAATTCAATCGGTGTTCCGCTACTCTCTTTTATGTGCCATGTTCCCTCATAGCAAGGATAATATGGTTGATCTGCAAATGCAGGTATTGCCATTGCCGCCATAAGCATTACTGTTGTTAGTATAATCGATATTACTTTTTTCATTTTTATTTCTCCTTTTTAATTATTGTTCTTCATCATTAATTAGTTTTGTTCCACATTCTAAACAGAATTTTTGACCTTCTTCGTATGTAGTTCCGCAGTTAGGGCAATTATGCTCAACTTCAACCAACGCACCGCAATCAGGACAGAATTTCACACCGTCTTCAACATCATGTCCGCATTTAGGACACTCTTTCATCAGCTTTGCTCCGCAATTAGAACAGAATTTCTTGCCTTTTTGATTTGCTGTTTTACAGTGTTTACAGATAACTTCATCTTGATTTAACATTCTTCCGACACTCATTCCGATAGCCGCACTTTGACCACCGCTTAGAATGAATTTTTCTATGAAGTCAAAAATTTCACCAGGCAATTTCTTTTGTAAAAATGCACCTATTGCCGCTGTTATTGCAAGTGGTGCAAAAACAAAATATCCTACCACTCCGGCACCTATTTTATCTGACCATTTACCAAATCCCGTAGTGACATTTACAACATTTTCTGCTTTAAACATCTGTACACTAATCGCTTGGTCTGTACCGGATATCCTCTTCCAGCCGTCAGCCTCCTGTCTACCTTGTATAAGGTATCCACCTGTTGTTTGTCCCGCTTGAGTCTGCATACCTTTTGAATCTCTTAAAAAGCCTTCGACCGCCTCTCCAAGCATTTCAAGTGTTACTCCGTTCATTAGTTTGAATACTCTCGATTCTGCCATTTTAAAAACCTCCTCAAATTGAAATTAACAGCATTTTATTTTTATTGATTATATGTCTTATATATAACATATGTAGATTTAGCACAAATCCAATATAGTTACCTATAAGCAAATTTAAAATACATACAATCAATATAATTACAAGACTTTTTTCCCATTTGGATACAAACATACTCGCTTTTGATTTTATGTCATACGAGGCATATATTTCACATATGCTTATTGCTATGTTCCACGCACCAAATGCGTGCTGATACTGAATATATTTAAATATTTCAATATTGAACATTCCTCGAATGTAATAAATATCAAAAAGCTGTAATGCTCCGATACATATCCATAAAATACAATTAATAATAATGTGTATCTTAATTTTATTTCTCGCCTTTTCTCTGCATTTATATAGTACAAACGGTGCCGTCCCTTGATATTCTGCTCCACATTTCGGGCATACTCCGTTTTCCACTAATGCTCCGCATTTTCCGCAAAATTTAGCCATTTTTTCTTTTCCTTTAAAATGTATGCAACAGACAAAATATGATTATTTAAACAAATAATTTATCATCTTAATTACTATTTTCTTCATCATTAATTAGTTTTGTTCCACATTCAAAGCAGAATCTTTGACCTTCTTCATATACCCTTCCGCAGTTTGGGCAATTATGCTCAACTCCAATCAATGAACCGCAATTAGGGCAAAATTTCACTCCGTCCTCAACATCATATCCGCATTTAGGGCACTCTTTCATCAGCTTTGCTCCGCAATTAGAACAGAATTTCAGACCTTTATCGAGAGCCACATCGCACTTCGGACAAGATATTTTCTCTTCAACAGTATCTTCTCTTTTTTCTACAAATTCAGTGCCACATATCGGACAAAAGCGAAAAGCATTTTGTCCGATGTATCCACACTGCAAGCATTTGAATTCATTACAGCTTACTCTTTGTGCATTTATTGTATTACCTTGTCTGCTCTTAAATTCACTTACCGCTTTAGGGATTATTTCAAGCCATTTCTCCTTATCTTTTTTCCAGAATGTAAACTCAAATTTTTCCCCTAAACGAGTTTCGACCTTTATCATATTTGGATTTGGCACTAACGGATTAAATGTTTTTGCCGTACCTGTAATATTTTCAAGAGGTATTTTATCTAAACGAGTCCCTATATTGAACACATATGCTTGAAAAACAAGCTGCTTATCAGTCAGTATTAGCTTTCCGCCTTTATTGCCACCTAAATTTATACCTTTGACGTTCCATACTTTACTCGCTGCACTTTCAAATATAATATTTTCTCCCTGAGATAGCCAATCGTAGGTCTGCATAATATACCTCTTTCTAAATCATTAAAAATTTCTGTTTTCTGCTCTTTGAAAAATTTCTCTGTTTGCAATAACAAAATTTCGTATGGTCAACTCATATATATTACCAACAACACCGATTAACCCACCGAACAGAACATTATAAATCAATGAGATAACTATCGGTGTCATGCTTTCATATCTTGATATAATAGCAATAGGTCTTTGGAGCAATTCCTTACTGTATTTATAATCTTTGTATCCTGCTACTATATTTAAAATTCCTATGGCCATAACAGCTAATGTGTAAATTGATGCATCATAAAAAGCAAACATATAAATTGCGCCTATTATTTGCAACGCTCCTATGACTATCCATATAAGCGCATTTGTTTGATTTTTCTGCGAAAGCTGTGCAAGCATATTTTTCATAGTTATATCATCATTACCAAAAGCTGCATTATTCGGATTTTGATATACGTTTGCATTTTGATATTGATTTGTATTCTGATATGAATTCACATTCTGTGTATTAGATACACTTTCCTTTGCTTGGTTCACACTTTCTGTATTAAAACCACACGAAGGACAAAATTTCTCCTCCGTTTTTAACTCATGTCCGCAATTTGTACAAAATTTGTTCATGTTATTTCCCTCTAAAAATTAATAATTTATTTTGATTTATTTTTTTATTTACTTAAATTGTAGTGTTATATCATAATCCGACATTTGTCTACATCCGCCCTGCATTTTACTTCCGCAAATCATCTGACTATTTTTCCGGTGACATTTTTTCCGGCAACGTTGAAATATCTATGGAGCTTTCACTGCAATCTACCATATACTTAATTCCGTTACTACAATAAAAATCTTGATATCCTTTTATATACATTGCATTATCAAGCATTTCTTCAATTTTATCTGTGTCAACTTCATCATCAATTATAGAAAAAGCACTTATTACTGTATCAACAATATCATCATAATATTCTTCATAATATTCTGAATCCACATTAAAATCTATAGCAAATATCTTATCATTATCACTGTACGTTGTAATCATTGTGTAGCCACCCGTATCATTCCATATATATGAGTTAAGTTTGTCCGATTTTTTTAACTCAGCCGATTTCACAGATATCTCGCTATTTGTTACTTTGTTGAATTTATTAACATATTCTTTAATTGTATATTTAAATTGCCATTCTCCGGATGCACGTTCTTCTACCAAATCACTATATTGTGTACTAACTGATTTTGAAGATCCTTTATCATGATATACATTATATGCTTTTGTGTCAATGTCTTCCATAATAGGCGATAATATAAGGCAAGCTACAAAAGCTGCTGCCAAAACAGGTATTGTTACTTTTAAATTTGCACCGTACTTTGGCAATGTAGGATTTGCCGCTCTGTACATTTTTACTTCTTTATTGTATGAAAAATATTTTATTAGTGAAAAAATGCAAATCAGCACTGCCGCTATTATAGTCACAACCGATAACACTGACATTATATGAAGTAATGTTTTTTCAAATCCGTCCTCAAACCAAAACCACTTATCATAAAACGGAATCATTACAAGTGCAACAGATATAGCACCGATAATTGCATAAATACATGACGAACGTTTCTTTTCAACCTTGAAGTAATCGTCATTATTATTAATCTCACAACCAAATATTTTCTTTACCGTAGCCCTAACTTTTTCTTCCGTGTCATTCTGTGCATATGAGTTTGTTTGGTAATTAAAATTTTGATTGTAATTTTGCTGTTGATTCACTTGTTGATTTACCTGCTGATTTACCTCATTTGCCACCTTTTCTTGATTGGTACTCTCCGGTTGCGTATTTTCGTTTGCAATTTCAGCACCGCAATTTGTACAAAACTTTGTACCCTCAACCAATTCTTTTCCGCATTTTATGCAAAATTTGCTCATCGTTATCCCCCCTAATTTTAATATTTCTATAAGTATTATATCATATTTTGTCTATTTGTCAAGTTTTACGTCTTGTATATTGTGTCAATGAACAACAAATTATATTAAAATAATATAAAGGAGGCGATTCAGTGAACAATATCAATTACGTCAATCTCGGCAAAAAAATTAAATCTACTCGCAAAGAACGCGGATACACCCAAGAAAAATTGGCAGAAATATGCGACATTTCCACAGGTTTTCTCGGGCATATCGAACGTGGTACAAGAAAGCTTTCTTTAGATACATTATTTTGTATCGCAACGGTTTTAAATGTCAGTATAGATTATCTTTTAATAGACTCGGCAAACAAATCAGACAATTTTCTTGAACAAATGGATTCGGTTGCTCGTTCTTTAAATCCGTCAGCCTACAATTCTTTTCGCAAAACCGTTAAAATTCTTGCGGAACATATTGATGAAATGTAACAAAAAAGACTTTCTATATCTACCGTTTTCATTATATCGGTATTCATATAGAAAGTCTTGTACTTTTTGTCCAATTTTAATTTATTTCCAACATTCCGTTGTAATACACATCAACCGTTGAGGACGCTCCGGTCAAAAACATATAATATTTACCTTTATGATTATAATGCGGCATTCCGTCCGTACTCAACAAATTATCATACTTCGTCTTTGCCATATCGTATGCCTGTTCGCTTGTGAAAGCCTGTATTGACAAGATGTCATTAATCGATTTACACTCTCCGCTTGTATCTGCCTTAACGTTCACAGTTCTTTTTGCCTTATCATATTCAACTTCCGCACCGAATTGCTCGGCAAATATTTTCAAAGGAATATATATTGTGTCGTTTATCTCGGCAGGCTGACAAGAAGATATTGTTATTTGCTCATACTCGTACGGATACGATGTTTTTATATTTTCATCATGAGTCACATACAAATTCCAATCCATATCATCAAATGACGAAAAGAATATTATGGTCTTATCATTCATTATTGTAATTCGCTTTTCGCTGTCACCTGCCCAAGTTCCGCAGTCATAATATGCGTCAAGTTTTATCTCACGCGGGAATGTATCATACGGAACATATATTTCATCGTCAATCATAAGCACAGGATTATTTTCAAGTATAACTCTGTTTCCGTTTACATTAATCTGAATGTCTTTTTCCAAAATCTCATCCGCATTTATCGAACTTGACGATTTCGTGTCGGACGTCGTTTTGACGGTTATTTCATTACCGTTTAATTTTAGCGTTCCGTCAGTGTTGTCTGTATGAAAATCAACCGTATTATTATTTATCTCAGCCGTAACATTATTTAGACTGTATATACCGCCGTTATCCTGCTGTTGCTTTAAATTAAACGTCATTATGTTATTATCCACACTCAAAACCTCAAGCGAAATATTGCTGTCATTATGCCACGTTCCGATATAATCGTCATATCTATTTTCTATATGTGTCTTTAAATTAATCACAAACACACAGCACACAACCGCTATGCACAAAATTAAAATGGTCAAACCGATTGTCACACCGTTAATAAATTGCATCGACATAGCTCGTTTAAGCTGTTTGATACTTTGGTATCTTTGCATTGGATCAAAACGTTTGCATTTTTGAGCAATTCCTAAAAGTCTGCCTTTCTCACCTGAATATTTCATAAGCTGTTCTATTGTTGCACCGAATGCGTATATATCGGTTTTATAATCGGTAGGCATCATACCAAATTGCTCAACAGGTGCATATCCGACCGTTCCCAAAACTGTTGTATCTTTTCTGACTTCGTTGTTTACAATTCTTGCAATATCATAATCTATCAGCCAAATATGTCCTTCAGAGTTCATAATTATGTTGTCGGGCTTTATATCTCTGTGTATAATACTGCACTTATGCAAAGCCTCCATTGCAGATACAAGCTGTTTGGCTATCGAATTTATTTGACCTTTTGCAAATTCAAAGTGATTTTCCATAAATTCATTTAATGTTATACCTTGAACAAACTCCTCAATCACAACGGTTTTATCCGTCAATTCCACATCATATATCTTCGGAATATGATTGTTATTGATTTTTTGAAGCATTTTATAGATATATCTAATATCATCATTTACAGAACGCTTTATAAATCGTTGATTTGTTTTCGGATTGTAAATCACCTCGATTTTCTGCCTGTCATCATTCTTTAATACTTTTTCTAAAACAAAATCTTCCAAATTCGTCTGCTCCCCTCTTGCAAATAATGTCGATTTATACTATACTGTAAGTATAATACAATGTTAGAAGGATTGTCAATGAAAACCATAACTCAAGAATTACTCGACGGCTTGAAAAATGCCGATGATATAAAGACTTTTCTTGATTTGCATGAACAAGATTTTTTATCACAATCGCTTATTGACTATTTAAACGAATTGATGAACGAAAAAAATATAACCGTTGCACAAGTCGCTAAAAATTCAGGTATCGGTGAATATGTTTATAAAATTTTCAACGGTGAAAGAAATGCAAAACGTGATACACTCGTTGCGATTTCATTCGGTATGCACTTGACTTTTGAAGAAACACAGTTGCTTTTGCGTATTGCAAAATTTGCTATTCTTGATTCACGCGACCGCCGCGACGGAATTATAATTTATGCTTTGATGCACGGTTTAAGTATATTTGAATGTGACGATTTACTTAACAATGATAATCTCATAACCTTGGTATAAAAAAATCTCCGATATTTATTCATCGGAGATTTTTACTGTATAAATTTTAATATTATCAAATTGTGCTTTTGAATAAGCTTTTCCGGCTTTAAAGTTCAGTCCTACAGGCGTTATATCTGTTGTGGCGATTGAATATTTTTATAAGGCACAGTCATTTGAATGACGGTATGTTTCCTGTGCCAATGTTGCCATAACCGTGTCATAAAAACGTTTATCCTCAAACAATTTTGAAAACGCCTTCATCTGTTCTATATAACCATCCTGTGCAACCTGCTTAAACACCTCAGGGAATATCGACTTTGTATAAACTTCCTCATCATTTTTCTGTGCCTGACGGTTTAGTTTCTTGTTTTCCTTTGCCCTGTTGTAAAGAGTTTCAACGATAACTCTGTCGCCCTCCGAAAAAATACCGTCAAACCGTTCATTTATTTTGCTGATTATTTCTTCAAGCAAAGCATCTTCTTCGGGCATAAATCCTGCCGTTTTTAATGACTTCGGATTTTTGAGCGTTTTTGCTGTTTCCGCCGGTGCTAAACCAATATCTCCGTGAAAATCCTCTTGGTCTTTCACCTCATCTTCCGCAAGTCCTTCAAGCTCGGCATATTCCCTTACAGTATCTTTGATTTTTTCTAAATGTTCTCAGTGGTTTGTTGTATACGTTTTTAAACACTCACGTACACTGTATTGATAAAGAAAAGCCTGTACATTCCGTAATTTCTTCTATCGGCATATAGTATTTATGAGCATACTGTGTACTTTTGTAAGTCTTAAATCACCACGTTCCAACGTGTAACATGTGTTGTCGTAAAACAAGTACCTTTTGCCCGATAACTGCAAATATATTTTGTAAGTATCATGATAATGTTGAACAGACATATTGTGCTTGTTTTCACTTTTCAAATATTGAACATATAACTCGTTATGTGAAGAAAATGCTGTTCTTTTCATATCCTTTTACCTCTTTGTGTAATGATACATTAATATTATCACATTTTCTTGTCGTTGGCAATTATGAGTTCACAATCGCCGTTCTGCTATCGGCGTCCCAATCTACGTCATATCCCATATTTTCCGAAAGGAAACGTAGCGGTACCATTGTTTTGCCGTTTACAAGTCTTGCTGGCACGTCCATTTTAGCGGGTTTATTATTTATTCTTGCGTTGACGTTATCTATTGAAAATGTTACTGCCTTATTATCAAGCGTTGCTGTTGCTGTCTGAGTTTCGCTATCCCATTCAACATCTGCTCCCATTTGCTCGAACAAAAATCTCATAGGTACAAGCGTGCTGCCGTCTTCGATAATCGGCGGTTCATCAAAGCCGAGAATATCATCGTTAAACTTCACATAAACAGGATTATTAGGCAATTTTTCACGCAGCTGTGAAAATACTTCTTCCTTATCACCAACATAATAGTCACGATAGTCTTCTATTACTATCTCATCTCCTACTACAAACATATCCTGAATACCTTCCATTTTTTTATCTATAACCATATACACCCAATATACACCATCATTTGAAAATGCTAATACTGTATTATCTTCTGTCTTCTTTTCATTCTTTTTATCTTCTTCACAAAGAAATTCTCCAACCTTATACGTTGGTCTTGAATAATGGTTTTCATATACTACCTTATCAAAATTTCCATCAGAATACAAATAATTATCTATAAGCAGTTTATTATTTATCTTGTGCATATCAATATAATAGTTGTCCTCATAATCAACCTTTGTCCATTCATCACAATCATAGCTATAATATATTTCGAACTCGCTACTATTTATACCTAAAACACGCCCATCACTTACACTTGGGAACACATTTTCTGTTGCTATAAAAATTTTATCATCCACAAATTCCATATAATTTATCCAATTTGGAATTTCATATGTATTTAATATTTGCTGAAAATCAGCTGAAAGTCTATACAAATACTTTTGCTTATCATATCCTTTGTAGTCATGGTCACTACGATATACTAAATAATCGTTTCCCGTCCATACATAAATATAACGACTATTTTGCAACCTATTCTTAACTGCTTTATTTTCTTCTATATCAGTAAACTCAATAGCATTTTTAGAGATGCGGGGAGGATATTTGTCCGTAATCCATTCTCTACCACTCCATGTTATATTTTCGTCCATACGTTTTTGGGTAAATTCAACGTTGTTTAAATATTCCGAGGCATATGACACTTCACCGAAAACAACTATTATTAAAAATAGAGATATTACCTTAATTATTTTTTTCATACACTTCACCTCATTTTATCATTGCAGTAGCACTTCTTACTATTATAATAACATATGTTGCATAAATTGTAAACCAAAATAATACATTTACATACAAAAAAGCAGTCCATATTATATGAACTGCTTTTTTTCGTCAATGTATTATTGTTTAGCTGACAATGAAATTGTGCTTGAACCCGAATATGCTCCGTCTGTAACCAAGCCGTAGTTTCCGTTTGTGAACGTTCCGCCTGTTACCGAACCGCCATAGTTTAGAGTATATGTGCCGCTTGACATTTCAGGTGTTGACACAAGCACCCAAGAATATTGCTTTGACGGTACATAAGTTACTATCTCATTACCGCTTGAATCTGTAAGCTTAAATGCCTTGCCTGTCGCTTGTGTTGAAAATCCAGAACTTGATGAACTACTGCTATGTCCGCCAAATCCGCCACCGCCGCCTGACGATGATGAACCTGATGCAACAACATAATACTGCGAATTAGTCGCTTTAGTAGGTGTAACAGCCATATCAGATGTACCTGCACCGATTACAATACCGCCTGTTATCGTCAAAGTATTGTTATTGTCGCCTACATCAAATACGCCGTTACCGCCGCTTGTAGGACCGTTTACAAGTACAATACCGCCAGTGATTACGCCGTCACCGTTTGAGTCAAATCCATCACCCTCGGCTTCAATATAAAGCAGACCTCCTGAAACTTCAAGATAACCGTAGCTTGAACTGTCCTCACCGCCCCAGTTAGGTCCTTGGTTTCCGCCGCCAAAACCGCCCGGTCCTGCAAATTCGGCTATATCATCACTGCTTAGAGTAATTGCATTCTCTGTCGGCTCATCACCTGCCGCATTTGCACCGTCATCGGTTGACACGATATACGTTTTACCGCCTTGTACATATATTTTTGCAGCCTCAATACCCTCATAACTCTTTGTTATGTTTATATCTGCATTATCTGTTATATACAAATAGCTGTCGCCGTGTACACCGTCATCACCTGCGGCAATATCTATATCACCGCCCGATATACGAACAGTGTTATTTGAATGTATGCCGTCATCATATGTGTTTATATTAAATGTACCGCCACTGATATTTACAAGACTTCCTGCTTTAACACCTTTACAGCTGTCTGTTGTAGATGAATTATTTGAAGATACCGTTGCAGGTGCTCCGCCGTATGATTTCAAATTAAATGTACCGTCAGAGATATTCATAATATTTTCAGCTTGAATACAATCCATTTTTGAATCAACCGTTATATCTCCGCCTGTAATCGTGATATTACCTGTACCGCACTGAATACCGTCTTCACTGCTTGTTATATTTAAAGTTCCGCCGCTTATTCCTATACTTCCCGTTACATATGCTTTTACGGTTGTTCCGTCTGATTCGTATGTAACTTCATTTACCTGTATGCCTTCTTTAGCTTTTATAATTGTAATTTCGCCGTTTGATACATTAACGCTCTTTACTGCCTTTATACCATCCTCACCGGCTGAAATATTGATTGTACCGCCTGTGATGTTAATACTTCCGTCACCGTCTTCCAATGTCGGATTATCTCCATCAATACTTGACGCATTTGCTTTTATTGCGTCGCCTGTTGATGTGATGTTAATTGTACCGCCCGATATAGCACATAGCATTGATGCTTTAATACCGTCACTTGTTGATGTTGTGCCGTCCTTTGTGGTCGTTCCAGTTGTCAATGTAACTGTACCGTCTGCAATTTTAACAGTTCCACCCTCTAACACGTCGCCGTCATATGCAGGATCTTCGTCTGATTTTATCGCGTCACCGTTTGAATTTACAGTTACATTACCGCTCTCGACAGTTACCGAATCATTACCCTTTATACCGTTGTTCGCCGCCTCGGTTATGTTCAACGTCAAATTCTTTATTGTAACGTCAGCTTTACAGCCGATTGCGTTGTTATATGTTGAGCTTACCTTAAGTGTACCTTTACCTTTTATCGTCAAATCATTTTTACTGTATACACACGCATTGACTGTTTCTTTATTGTATGTTGCGGTTGATGTGAATGAATTTGTCGTTCCTTTTTTTGCCGAAAGGTCAACTTTACCTTTTGTAGCCGCAAACGGTGCACCTGTGGTTGACGTTACGTCTACACCTTCAAGATTTATAGTGACTTCATCCGATTTTGTAGGAAGCGCCACTGCTATCTGACCGTCTGACAAGCTACCTGTCACTGTGTATTCACCGGCTTGTGAAATGGTTACGACAGAGCCTTCCGCTGTTGCACCTGTTCCGTCAACGGCTATTCCGTCATCACTTAATGTTATAACAGCTCCGTATGTTGTCGGATTGTCCGTTGTTGGTGTATCTGTTGTTGTCGGTTGACCTGTTTCACTCGGTGTTTCCGTTGCGGTTGGCTCATCCGTTTCAGTTGGCGTGTCTGTTGTTGTCGGTTCATCTGTTACAGCAGGCGTTTTTGTTGCGGTTGGTTCATCCGTTACAGCAGGTATTTTTGTTACACTTGGTGCCTTTGTCGTGCTCGGATTTTCTGTCGGTTCTGAAACACCGCCTTTATATATCTCGCCTACAGGTTTCATACTTCCGTCCCATATGAAGCACTTCAATGTTTCGGTATCTTCGTCAAATTCAATCTCTTTGCCGAAGTTAAATACTCCGCTGCTTGTGATACTGTCAACCGTATAAAGTCCTTGTAATAATTTATCTTTATATACCGCCGCATATATTTTATAACTACCGCTTTTTGTAACATCTACCGTTACAGTTCCGTTTTCGGCATCTATGCTTTTAATTTGTGCATTATTATCTGTTTGCGCCGACACAACACCCATTGACATAACTGTCATAATGCTTGCAGTCAGCAAAGCCGTAATTTTGCGATGCACTTTGTTCATAAAAATCCCTCCTAAACTTCGTTTTGATATATAATTCGCAATTTATATCGAAATTTTTGGGGTAATATGAAATTTTTTTATAAAAAAATGCAGAAACTTTTTGTTTCTGCATTTCAAATTATTCTCTGTCAAAATGTGGCATTGAATCTTCACCGTTTCCATATGGCTCACTCGGTGGCGGTAAAAAAACATTTCCGTCATTCTGTTCCGGTGGAATATCGTTCTTACTTCCTCCAAAATCATTTGATTTATTCGGACCTGTCGGTTCATTAAAATCAGGTGACTGATTATTTCCGCCGTTCGGCTCATGTGACAGATTACCGTTGTCTGGCGGTGGCTGTGGATTTTCGTAAGGTTTATTCGGTGGTTCATTACCGCCGTCAAAATTCGGTCTTTGCGGTTGTGGCGGTGTATTGTCTTTATATATATCATTCGGTTTATCATGATTTTGTGGTTGTGGCGGTTGATTATTAGGATTGTCCTGTGGTGGCTGTTCATTGCCATTATCGGGTATAGGCGGATTAATTTCCGTATCACCGTTAGGTTTATTCGTATTGTTGTCCGACGGTTTATCTTGATTTTGATTTGAATTATTAGGTCTACTGCCGGATGTTGTATGACCGCCGTGACTTGTCTGTGGTTTTATTTCTTCTTTCGGCTCGTCTTGTTTCGGCTCTGTCGTTTTTATAGGTTTAACTGTTTCCGACGGAACAACTATTTCACATTGATTGTCCGATTTATACTTATCTTCATGTATCGGTCTAACCGTAGGCTCTTCAGATTCGGGTACAGTATCATTTTTTACCTGTGGCTTATCTGTAATTTTAGTTTCTTCTTGAATCGGACCAGGCAATGTTTTTGTTATAGAATTATCAAATATCGTATCATTCGACTTTTCTTCTGTAATCAAAGTATTAACCTTTTTACTTACTGTGTCGATATTTTTCGATCGTCTTACATTTGTAACTCTGCTTACTTCTTGTACTTCTTTTGTCGGTACAGTTTCGTTTTTTGTTCGAACGGTCGGTTGAAGTGTTTGTACACTATTTGAAATATTCTTGTTTTCAGATTTTTGAACAGGTATACTTTCCTGTTTAACTTCTGCTTTATTTTCAGTCTTGCTTTCGATTTTGACTTCCGATTTATTTTCAAGATTTCTTCTAATCTCTTTTACAGACTGATTTTCAAATTTATGCACATTTTCTTCTATACTGCCGCCGTTTTGTTTCGTATATTCGGCAATAGCTCTTGCTTTTGCAATAGATACACCCATTTCTTTTGCATTTTTCAAATCGGCTTTATCGGCATTTTCAATAATAACCTCTACATCACCGTAATTTTTATCCGGCAATTTAATTTTGCCTATACCGTCAACCACTTCAACGATAACATCTTTATTATGCTCATTCAAATATCCGATTTCTTCCGACTTTTTTATAAGTTCGTCCATACTGTCCGACACACTCATACCGCTTACATCGGTTTTTGAAAGCAATATCTCCGCGTCATCATTAAGCGGTTTTGTATTAATAACCCTGTTGTAAATATTAATCGTCATCATAACACTTGGGTTAATATCCACACTCATATATTTTGCAGGCACAAAATATGAACTTATACCGCCGCACACAACAATAAAGCTTGCCGCAGCCGCAAGGATTTGCCCTTTATACTGCGGTATTTTCACTTTGTCGCCGACAGAATAATTTTTGTTTTTTACCTTTATAAAATCGCTGTTTTTTGTAAGCAAAACCGCATATCTGCCCTTCACGGACACAATAATTCCGCTCATATTTCACACCTCCCTCATATTGAAATATTCGGCAATGGCAGGATAATCCTGAGTTATAGCAATAACCGCCGTTATTATGTATTTCCTGTGACGTTCGATAGCTTTTCTGTTCAGCTTTATATTATCGGTAATCTCTTTTATCGGCAATATGTGCTTATTCATAATTATATCGACAAGTTCACTGTTGTTTATAATATAGTTCACTGCATCAAAACAAAGCCGTTTCGTTTTACGACTTTTCGGACTGACCTCCGCAAGTTCAAAAAATGATATTTCAAAATTGCTGAGTTCCTCCGTAAGTGATTCGATTTCCCACTTCAAATCGCTTTTATCAACGGTATGTATTTCAAATTCAATCGTTTCACCGTCTGAATTTTCTTTTTCCAACGCAGAAAACGGCACTGAATTATGTTTTGCCTCACGCCTTATACTGTCAATAATTCTGTTTCGTATAACAGTCTTTGCAAAGCCGAGAAAATCACCTTTATTTTCATTATAGCCGTCAATCGCGTCGCCGAAAGCCATCATAGCAATGATATACTCATCATCACTTGTCGTAACACTTCTTTTAAGCGTCTTGCTTGCAGCTGCCAAGATGAAATTTTGGTATTCACCGATTAAATCATTTTTCAGTTTTTTATCATTTGTGGCTTCTGCCACTCTTTCTTCTAACTTCATCTTTCAATATATTATTCGTATTCTCTTTCATAAAAAATAGGGTAGTTTTAAATCTTGCATTTACTTTTTATTTTATATTTGTATCGTATTACAAATATAATTGCTCTGACAAACCAATCAATCGTCATTGCAATCCATACACCGAGTACACCAAATCCGAGCCATTTGGCTATTACCACGCTTGCACCTATTCTGAATATCCACATCGACAAAATTGCAACTATCATTGTAAACATTACGTCATTTGCGGCACGAAGTGAATTAGGCAATGCGAACGAAAGCGGCCATATCGTACAAGTACAGATTGCGTGATACCATATAATTTGTTTTGCAATCTCGGTTGTTTCACTTGATAAGTTGTACGCTTTTAATATAAGCGGAAGTATCGCAACCACAACTACATTTATTGCAACGGCAAACACATATATCGTTTTCATAAGTCGCTTTATGTAAAAATCAAGCTGTTTATAGTCGTTTGCACCGACACACTGACTTGATACGGTTAATATAGCCTGACATATCGCCATACCCGGCAGTATCTGAAACATTGCTATTGTGTTTGATACCGCATTTGCGGTTATAGCTCTTGTGCCGAATGCCGTTACTATTGTAAGCACCAATATTTTACCAAGCTGAAACATTGAGTTTTCAAGCGAATTCGGTATTCCTATTCTAAGTATCTTTTTAATCATTCGCCAATCGAATTTCAGCTTAAACGGTCGGTCAATATGTATCTGTAAATCTTGATTTCCAAGTCTTACAACAATCACAACTGCCGCAACTATCCTTGATATAAGCGTTGGTATTGCCGCACCGGCAATTTCCATATGAAAACCGTAAATAAGTATCGCGTTACCGACTATGTTTACAAGATTCATAATAAGCGATGTGTTCATTGAAACCTTTGAATTTCCCATTGCACGGAATATAGCCGCGCCCGCATTATACATTCCGATAAACGGAATTGACGCCGACACTATGAGCAAATATGTATTTGCATAATTTGCAACATCATCTTCAATCTGTCCGAAAACGGTATGAAGTATAAAATTTTTCAGCACATACACGATAATCATTACAAACAGTGCAATAAGCGTTGTAAATATAAGCGTTTGGTTCGCCGCTTTGCAGGAATTATACTCCTGTTTCATTCCTATATACTGCCCTGCAACGACAGCTCCGCCTGTTGCAAGTGCCGTAAATATGTTTATAATAAGTATGTTTACAGTATCAACAAGCGATATTGCCGATACCGCCGATTCTCCGACACTCGCAACCATCATTGAATCTATAAGACCGACAGCAATAGTCAAAAATTGTTCTATTACAAGCGGTACAATAAGTTTTTTTAAATCAATTTTACTAAACAAATAATTTTGAGGGATTTGCCTCAAGATGACCACTTCTTCCTAATAATTTCATACGAAAATACACTATTCGTAAGAATAGTGTATTTCGTGATTTAACCACGCAAAAAGCCTTCGATAATCTTTGCCTCCGCCTCTTCCGAAGTAAGACCGAGAGTCTGCAATTTTATAAGCTGTTCTCCTGCAATTTTTCCGATTGCCGCTTCATGTATAAGTGACGCGTCAATATCGCCTGCAAACAAAGCCGGTGCGGCGTTAACCTTACCGTTTCCGACAAGTATTGCGTCACATTCGGAATGTCCCGTACAACGGCAGTTACCCTTTATTGTCGAATGATATTCCTGATACGAATTGCCTTTTGCAACCGAACGTGACACCAAATCAACACCAGAATCTTCACCGTTAAGTTCAACCTCAAATTCAGTCTTAGCCTTTTCGTCACCGTCTGTCATAATTCTTTCGTGTATAATAAGCTTTGCTCTTGCACCGAGTTTACCCGATGTTTTTCTTACAGTTGAATCAACACCGCTAAGCTGAATTGTATCCATTTCAAGTACGGCATCATCTTCAAGATATGCGTCGGTTACAGGATCAATCGTTCTTTTTCCGACACCTTTACCTGTTCCGATATGCTTTTCTTTATACAAAACGTGTGCACCTTTACCGATAAAGAAACGGTGTATTCCGTTATGTCGTGCATCGTGACCGTCTGATGTATGCACACCGCAACCGGCAACAATAATAACGTCTGCACCTGCCTCAACATAAAAATCATTATATACAAGGTCGTCTACATCACCATGCGTAACGCAAGCCGGTATATAAACTGTTTCCTTTTGTGCATTTTTGCTTATGTGTATAACAAGACCCGGTCCGTCCTCTTTTGAATCAATCTTTATATTCGGAGTAGATTGTCTGCCCGCACACTGACTGTCCTCACGAATGTTAAATGCCGCCGTTTCAAGTTCGTTGCCTTGAATGTCGGAAACGATTTTCAAAAATTCTCTTGTTGTTTCATTCATCAGTTGTTCTCTCCTTTCTTATCCTTACCGAGAGGACACTTTGACTCTTTTTCTTCTTTCAAAAGTTGAGGAAGAACATCTTTACCCTCACCAAATGCACGAACATTACCGTCCGCAATCACAACTATATAATCCGCAATTTCAAGTATACGTTCTTGGTGCGATATTACAAGCAAGGATTTTCCGCTTTCGTTTTTAAGTTTTTGGAACGCGTCAATAAGACTTGTAAAGCTCCAAAGGTCAATACCTGCCTCAGGCTCGTCAAATACAAGTATCTTCGCATTTTCACGCGATAAAACGGTAGCAATCTCAATTCTTTTGCTTTCACCGCCCGAAAGACTTGCGTCAACATCTCTTTCAATATAATCTCTTGCACAAAGACCGACTTCACCGAGTACAGAGCATATCTCTCTTTCGGACAATGTTCTCTCTGCCGCAAGATTAAGCAAATCTCTTACTGTAACGCCCTTAAAACGCACAGGCTGTTGAAATGCGTATGCAATGCCGTTTTTAGCACGTTTTGTAATATCCCAATCGGTTATATTCTCACCGTCAAGCAAAATTTCACCCGAATTAGGCACTTCGAGTCCTGCGATAATCTTTGCAAGAGAAGTTTTACCGCCACCGTTCGGACCTGTTATAACGGTCATTTTGCCGTCAGGTATTTCTAAATCTATACCCTTTAAAATTTTATCTCCATCGGGAATTTCCCAACTTATATTTTTAAGTTCAAGCACTTTTCAATGCTCCTTTCGACTGTTTATCATTAGTTATGATAACATAATATTCATTGAATTATAATTTTATCATAAAACAATACCGTTGTCAATTTTATCTAACAAAAAATGAGCGTTCCGTAAACGCTCATTTAATCATTAATTAATTACTTTGTTTCAAGAATTTTATCAAGGCTTACAAGTTTTACGCAAGTAACGAAAATTTCACATGCCTGCTTTAATTCTTCTGTTGACGGGAATGTCGGTGCAATACGAATATTTGAATCGTGAGGGTCTTTTCCGTACGGATATGTTGCACCTGCCGGAGTCATAACAACACCTGCTTCTTTACACATAGCGACAACTTTTTTAGCACAACCGTCCATAGTATCGAAACCGATAAAGTAACCGCCGTTTGGCTTTGTCCATTTTGCTATGCCTAAATCTCCAAGTTCCTTGTCAAGCATCTCAAGCACAGCTTCAAACTTAGGTCTTATAATATCTGCGTGCTTTTTCATATGCTCAAGCATACCGTTGAAGTCACCGAAAAATCTTGCATGACGAAGTTGGTTAAGTTTATCATGACCGATAGTCTGTACCGACATCTGCTTTTTAATAAAGTCAAGATTAGCCTTTGACGCTGAAATAGCGGCTATACCCGAACCCGGGAATGTAACCTTTGATGTTGAACAGAACTTAAATACCATATCAGGATTACCTGCTTTTTCACATTCTTCAAGAATTTCAAGAATGTGGTCTTGGTGATCCTCATATAAATGATGTATGCAGTATGCGTTATCCCAATAAATTCTGAAATCCTCAGCCGCCGGCTTTAGATTTGCAAAACGTCTTACTGTTTCATCAGAATATGTTATACCCATAGGATTTGAATACTTCGGTACACACCAAATACCCTTGATTGCCTCATCCTTTGAAACAAGGTCCTCAACCATATCCATATCAGGTCCGTCCTCAGTCATAGGAATATTAATCATTTCAATACCGAAAAATTCTGTAATTGCAAAATGTCTGTCATATCCAGGTACAGGACACAAGAACTTAACTTTATCAAGCTTTGCCCATGGAGTTGAGCCCATAACACCGTGCGTCATTGAACGGGCAACTGTGTCATACATAACATTAAGACTTGAATTACCGTAAATTATAATATTGTCTACGGGACATTCAATCATTGCACTTAGAAGTCTTTTAGCCTCAATTATACCGTCAAGCACACCGTAGTTACGACAGTCAACGCCTTGTTCACCTACAAGATTGTAGTCGGTAAGTGTATCAATCATTCCCATAGAAATATCAAGCTGTTCGGTATTCGGCTTACCTCTTGACATATCAAGTTTTAAACCCTTAGCCTTTAGCTCATCATATTTTGCCGCAACTTCTTTGCGGATTTCCTGTAATTCTTCTTTAGTCATTTCTTTGTATGACATCAAAAACCCTCCTTAAAACATTCCACTTTGTTTTATTATACCACACACTGTATAATCAGTCAATTAAAAATGTTACAAATAACGCAAAAAGCCTACTTTAATATCTGTTACTTTACAATAAATTTGTACTCTGTTGTAAAATTATATTCATCGCCGACCTTTAAAATAGGAGCAATAAAGTGACTGTTCTTCATACCGTTTGGGAAATACTGTGTTTCAAGACAAAATGCCTGATGTGTACTGTATTTTGCACCTTCTTTATATATTCCCTCCGGAAGTCCGTTTGATGTATATAACTGAACACCCGGTTTATCTGTATACACTTCCATTGTTATGCCGTTTTCAAGGCACTTTGCAATGGCACAAAGTCTGTAACCTCTGCCCGAAATCGCAAAGTTGTGATCATAACCGCCGAACATTTCTATTTGCTCAAAATCTGCGTTTATATCCTGTCCTATCGGCTTTGGTGCTCTGAAATCGAACGGCGTACCCATAACAGAAAGTACTTCGCCTGTCGGCATACATTCACTGTCGTTCGGTGTATAAAATTCCGAATTGATTTGAAGTATCTGATTATTGATTGTACCGCTTGCGTGTCCCGCAAGATTGAAATAAGAATGATTTGTAAGATTCACCACTGTATCCTTGTCTGTCACCGCACTGTAATTAATTTTCAGTGCATTTTCCTTTGTTAGAGTATATGTAACAGTTACTTTAAGTGTTCCAGGAAAACCTTCCTCACCGTCCTCTGACACGATTGAAAGTTTCAATGACGGTTCTTCCCCGTCAACTTCTTCCGCACTCCAAACCTTTTTATCAAAGCCGTTTATTCCGCCGTGCAAGCTGTTCTTGCCCTCATTAAGTCCTACATTATATTTTGTACCGTTAAGCTCAAATTCGCCGCCTGCAATTCTGTTTGCGTGTCTGCCGATAAGTGCACCGAGAAAACCGTCGTTATTTAGATAATCTTCCATCGTTTCGCGTCCAAGCACAACGTCGGTTTTAACACCGTTCTTGTCCTCTACATAAAGATTTCTGACAATACCGCCGTAATTTAAAATTCTCGCACTTACTCCGTTTCCGTTATCAAGTAAATATGCGGTTATATCCTGTCCGTTTGTCAATGTTCCGAACAATTCTTTTGTTATAGCCATTATTTTCATCCTCTCAATAAAAAAATTCCTTGTGAAAATTTTATCATCATCACAAGGAATTGTCAATCTAATTATTTAAGAGAAATGTACATATGTATCTCCATATTATCCATATCGTCACCTGCTTGGTATTCTTCAAAGTCACACACAAACGAACGGTCAAGGTTCATATTCCAAACCTTTTGCCAAAATTCCTGCACCGCCGTAACAACGTTGCCTTTTACAATAAATTTAGCATATTTTCCGCTTGGTATTGTAATCACTTCGTAATTCTGATTTGCATCGTTCACCTCCGCACATATTGAAACGGTATAGTCACCGTTTGGCTGATACTTATGATACATACCGATTGATTTGTTATTCGCTTTGTCGTTAATCTCACCGTAGACCTTTTTATAAAATTCGTCCCACAAACCACCGATAATCTTCGGCATTTCAGGTGATTTGTTGTTGGTTACGGCTGATATGCCCACCGCTTTCTTTTCTTCGAGATTTACAATTTCATATTCCATTTTGTTATCCTCCTTTAACTTGATACAAGAAGTATAACACACCTAATATGACATCGTTATGTCATATTATAAATAATTGTTTATCATTTTCTCTATTTTCGTTTTAATTATATCTCTTATGTATGTTGGTTCAAGCACTTCCGCATACTCCCCAAACGACATTATATAGCCGTAAAGCCATTCATTTTCGGGATATGACATATTCACAATAAAATCGCCGTCCGCTGTTTTTTCTGTGTCTTGAAATTCGTCATAAACACGGTATTCGGCATTTTTGCTTATTTTCAATTTTACATTAACACAAATATTTTCATCGTCATTATCATATTTATATTCACACATTTCACGTTCAAAATGTTCGTTTGTCACTTCAACATCCCTTATTCGTGACAACCTAAATATTCTGTAATCATCGGCTTTTCTGCAATATGCGATAAGATACCACGATTTACTTTTAAAATACAGTTTAAGCGGCTCTGCAATACGCTCGGAAATTTTGCCGTTACTGTTTATATACTTCAGCTTCAGTGCAAATCGTTCAATTATCGAATCTCTTATTTTATCGAAAAAATTTTTTTGTTCCACATTCCAATCCGAAAAGTCAACGTCAATCCATGAACTGTCGTTAGATTTAAAAAGTAATGACATTTTATCCGCAATGCCTGTTTTTTCAACATTCGGCAACACTGACATAGCAGTAAGTGCCGTTATTATCGCACTTTGTTCTTCCTTTGATATAACCGACTTGTCAAGTATAAAATTATCAAGAATAGATATTCCGCCACCTTTGCCCTTGGTGGTGTAAATCGGTATTCCGGCACCCGACAGGATTTCAACGTCACGATAAATCGTACGGCTTGATACTTCAAATTTCTTTGCCAATTCATTAGCCGTTACGGTCTTTTTGTCAAGCAATATGTATATAATTTCAAATAATCTGTTAATTTGCATAATTTCACCTTTATCTATGTACAAAAAAAGGAGCTACAAAATTGTAACTCCTTTAAATGACTTTTACGCAAGTTTTGCAAGTTTAAGAGCAAGCTGTGACTTCTTTCTTGCAGCGTTGTTCTTGTGAAGAATACCGCGGTTTACACTTTGGTCAAGCTTCTTTGCAGCTTCGTTGAAAAGCTGTTGAGCCTCTTCCTTGTTGCCTGCCTTTGCAGCAGCTTCAAACTTTTTGATAGCTGTCTTTAGAGCAGTCTTGTGAGCCATGTTGATAAGAGTCTTCTTTTCTATAACTCTTACTCTTTTTTTAGCTGATTTAATGTTTGGCACTTTTTTACACCTCCACGAAATTTAATCTATAATACCGTAATATTATACATCATCACAGAGAGAATTGCAAGCTTTTTTTATTATTTTTTAACGTTTTATCTATTTTAACCAAAAAACATTGTTTTTTCAATAAATATATAAATACTTTTATGTAAACTAACCAATTACATAGTGAGCATTGTTTTATAATAATCCAAACTTGAAAACTTTTGGTCAAGCTGAAGTTCAACATACTGTTCGGCGATTTTGCAAAGCAACTTCATCAATCCGTCACTTGCATTAAAACTGAGCATTTTTTTATCATCTGAATATATTATGTAATCCAATGCTCTGTAAAGATTTTTGTCCAACTTAACAATATATTTGCCGCCGCACGCTCTGCACACACTTCCGCCCTTTAGCAAGTCAAACGCATACACCTCATTACTTCCGCATGACACACACGCATTAAGCTGTGGCGAATATCCGCCTATACTCATCATTTTGAGTTCATACACCGCTTTAACCTTGTCCATCGGCTCATCACGGTACGCAAGTGCATACACACTGTTCAAAAACAAATGCAACATTCTCGAATCGGGGTTATTCATACCAAGAATACAATAAGTTATATCTGCAAGATAAACGCACAGGGATAATTTTTTTATATCTTCCGAAACAGGATAAAAGCCGTCAAGAGTGTCAATATTATTAATTGTCATTATATCTTTTCCGACACCTTTGTAAAAATCAAAATCACCGTAACACAAAAATTGACTTGATGCGGCAGCTTTGCTCTTTGATTTTTTAACACCGTAGCTGACGGCCTTAACTATCCCGTATTCTTCCGTAAATACAGTCAGCATTCTATGCCCTTCACCGTAATCGGACTGCTTTATGATAATGCCTCTTGCTCTAATTTCTGCCATGTATCATCCTTATCCTCTTGCTCCGTTATACCGCTTACCGTTTTATACAGCAAATAAGCGTCTATATCGCCCGTTCTCGTAAAAGTTTCCCACGAAAGTCTGTTAAGCTCCATAACCTATCCCTCCGAAAAAATAACTTATTATCCTTATGTTTTTCATTTTTTCAGCGGTTATACTAACACTATTTACTATTCATTTGTGAAACCGAAATTCTTGATTAAAAAGTCACTGTTTCTCCAATCTGATTTTACTTTTACCCAAAGTTCAAGGTAGACTTTTTTATCAAGCATTTTCTCGATGTCGCCTCTTGCCATCGTACCTATTTTCTTAAGCATTTCTCCGTGCTTACCGATTATAATTCCTTTATGTGACGCTTTTTCACAGTATATTGTCGCGTAAATATTTGTAATTTTTTCTTTTTCCTGCATTTTGGTAATTTCAATAGCAATACCGTGCGGAACTTCCTTATCAAGCAGCCACAAAAGTTTTTCGCGGATAATTTCAGCCGCAATCTGTTTTTCGGGCTGATCCGTTACCATATCCGAATCATAAAATTCCGGTCCTTCTTCAAGATAGTCCTCAATATCGTGCAATAAAATATCGACTCCGTCATTATTCTTTGCACTTACAGGCACTATCGACGCAAAATCGTGCATACTCGAATAATCTGCAATTATCGGAAGTAAATCCTCTTTTTTCATAAGGTCTACTTTATTCAAAACCAATATGCACGGAAGTCCTGTTTTTGAAATATTTTTTGCTATTTCACGTTCTGTTTCCTGTATTTTTTTACTTGCGTCCACAACAAATATAAGTACATCCGTATCGTCCATACTTTCATTTGCAACGTGTACCATATATTCCCCAAGCTTGTTATGCGGTTTGTGTATTCCGGGTGTATCGGTAAATATAATCTGTTCTTCATCTGTTGAGTAAATTGCAAGTATTTTATTTCTTGTTGTCTGAGGTTTATCTGATATTATTGCAATCTTTTGTCCTACTATCGTATTAAGTAATGTTGACTTTCCCACATTCGGCATACCTATTATTGCCGCAAATCCCGATTTAAAACTTTTCTTATTCTTCATAATTTTTCTCCTAATCACGAGTTATTCCGAGCGAAGTTAAAACTCTTTCCTGTTTTTCGCACATTATTTCTTCGCCCTCTTTATCATCAACATGGTCATATCCAAGCAAGTGGAGCATTGAATGTGCCGTCAAAAAAGCCACTTCTCTCAAAAAACTGTGTCCGAATTCATTCGCCTGTTCTCTTGCACGTTCCATTGATATAACAATATCACCAAGCATCACAAGTTCACCGTCCATATCGTACTCATCGTCCGATATTCCGTCCTCATCAAATTCCAGCATTGGGAATGACAAAACATCCGTTGCTCTGTCAATATCTCTCTGTTCCTTGTTTATAGAACGAATTGTATCATTATCCACAAGCGTAACGCTGATTTCAGCGTCGAAGTCACATTCTTCTTCCTCCATAACGGCAACACAAACGTCCTTTATTGCCTTTTCAATTTCCGGAGTTAACTCTTCCTTATCCTGTTCATTTTCAAGTATTAGTTCAACCATTTGATTTCCTCTTGTTTCTTCTCTTTTCCTGTTCCTCGTCATACTTTGCGTATGCTTTTATAATTTGTTGTACAAGCGGATGACGTACAACGTCTTTTTCGGTAAATGTACAAAAAGCTATATCTTCAATATTTTTTAGAATTTTAGCCGCCTCTTTTAATCCCGAGCGCTTATCTCCCGGCAAGTCGATTTGAGTTATATCACCCGTTACAATCGCTTTAGAGCCGTAACCTATTCTTGTCAAAAACATTTTCATCTGCTCAGGTGTTGTATTCTGTGCCTCGTCAAGAATTATAAACGCATTGTCAAGAGTACGGCCACGCATATATGCAAGCGGTGCAACTTCAATTACGCCCTTTTCCTGATATTTCAAGAAGCCCTCACCGCCGAGCATTTCATACATACCGTCATAAAGCGGTCTTAAATACGGGTCAACCTTATTCTGCAAGTCACCCGGAAGAAAACCGAGTTTTTCGCCTGCCTCAACAGCAGGTCTTGTAAGAATAATTCTGCTTACCTCTTTACTTCTAAGTGCCGTTACAGCCTTTGCAACCGCAAGATATGTTTTACCCGTACCGGCAGGACCTATACCGAACACAATAGTATTTTTGTCTATCGCGTCAACGTACTTTTTCTGTCCGAGCGTTTTTGTCTTAATCGGGTGACCTTTTGCACTGATTGCAATACAGTCATCACCCATCATTTTAATGTCAATCCCGCCGTTTTCCTGTACCATTGTTATCGCATACAATACTTTCTGCTGGTCGATAATCTCTCCTCTTGCGATAATCTGCATAAGCATATTAATAACTTGGCTTGCCTTTTCAACATTTTCTTCTTCACCTGTCACTCTCAAAGCGTTGTCGCGTGACGCGATATTTACCGAAAGTGCTTTGTCAAGCATTTTGATATTTTCATCAAAATTTCCGAAAAGAGATGCCAAATCGACCTCCTGCGGTACTTCAATCTGTCTGTTTATCAAGTATTTCCTCTCCTTCTGTATCAGCCGAAATAGGCTGACTGGTAGCTATATTTTGTATGAAATCCATTTCAAGTTTTACATTTATTGTTTCATTATCAATCTTTTCATATTCAACATTCTCGTCTGTCAAAATTGAGCCGTACAGCAATTCATTTGATATTTTTTCTTCTAAGTCATTTTTTGCAAATTCTACTGCTGTTTCTATGCTTATCGGCTCTTTGTTTACATTTACTTCGGTATATTTGACCGTATCGAACGCAATCCCCGTATATCCGAAAAACGGTATACATATCTCATGCCTTGCTTCATTTATATCATATTCTTCAAAATTCATTCTGCCCAAAGGCAATGAAAACATTTTTCCGAAAACCTCAAGCGAAACCATATATCTATTTTTGCCGGTCGGCACTCTCGATTCATAATACAGCTTATAGTCGCCGTTTTTTGAATGAGTTGTATAAGCCATTATATCCGCCATTGAGTGAACATATATGTATTCTTCGGGATAACCCTCTTTATAAGTTGCAACCTTTCCCGATACAATCACATCGCCTGTTTTAACCGCGTCACCGTCATTCAAAACTTCTTCGCCGTTTTTGACAACCATATGATTTATAATTCCGTCACACGCCGCAACAATGTCACAAGGTGTATCTTTGTCAAGAATATTCGGCGGAATAATCTGTTCGTATATCTCTACGCGTGCCTTTGCACCCTCAATATAAACCCATGCCCAAGCTATATGGTCATTGTTATTTATAATCGCCGCCTTGCTTTCCATACCGTCAGGCAGTTTTGCTTTCAGTGCGCCGCTCTTTATACCGATACTGTCAAGCGTAGATATTATACCGTTTATATCGCTGTTTTCCACACCGTTAATTTCAACAACCCATATAAACTGAGCCGACACGGCAAAAAATATGATACACAATGCAAATCCAATCAAAAACAAATATCGTTTTCTGTACAGACGCATTAAATGCTTTATTCCGCGTCTTTGTGATATTTTGATTTTTACATTACTCTTTTTTCTTACTTGACGTATATGAAAAAAATCCTTTATGTAAATACACATTTCAATACCGTCATCAAACGGTTTTATGTTCCATACATCAATATTACGTCTTAAACAAATATTTATAAATCTTTCTGCACCTTTGCCATATACTTTTATTATAACATATCCGTAAAGAAATTTAAAGAACTTCTTAAACATTTTTTACTCCCTTTTTCAGATTTCGTATTCAATTTGCTTAAATTGACCCGATATTAATATATCTTCAAGACGTATTCTGTCAATCGAAAGTCCATTTCCGAACACTCTGACTATCCCCATAGGCGTTGACACCCGAATTTCCGTATCCGTATAACTGAGTATTCCTTTATGATTTTCTATATATATTTCACTCGCACCCGCGATTGTAAGTTTGGGAATATTCATTATAACTTCTTTCGGCACTCCCCAAGCATCCGCTATACTTTCTGATATACGTTTTTTCATTTTTACCAACTCCTATAATAAATTATGATAAACAAGCGGTTTTAAGTACAAAAAAGTTATCATATAATTTAATAAAAATTAAAATCGGAGATGATAATGTGAAAATAAAGAAAATACTGATTTACTTGTTTGCTGTCGGTGCGGTTGTTCTGCTTATAAAAAATGCGTCAAGTGCGATAAGATACGCCTCAGACGCAATAGATTTATGTCTTGAAATGATTGTACCGACTCTTTTTCCGTTTTTTATATGTTCGGGAATTTTAATATATTCCGGCTTTTGCGAACTTTTGGCAAAGGCATTTCAATTTTGTATGTATCCGCTTTTTCGGATAAGTCCTGTCGGGAGCAGTGCCTTTATACTCGGTATTGTAAGCGGTTATCCTTTAGGTGCTGTTACCGCCGGTGAATTATATGCAAACAATTACATTTCAAAAACAGAGGCTGAACGCTTGCTTGCTTTCTGCAACAATTCAGGTCCTTTGTTTATATTGGGTTCTGTCGGTATTGCGATATATTCAAATATAAAATACGGTATCGCTCTTTACGTTGCACACATTCTTGCGGCTTTAACGGTCGGTATTCTGTTTAGATTTTACGGCAGAAACAAGCACACCGCCCCTCCTACAAGAATGACAACACCTGAAAGAAGTATGGGTGAAATATTCGATATCGCACTTCAAAACAGCATCAGAAATATATTGACCGTTTGCGGAGCGGTACTTTTTTTCAGTGTAATAAGCAGACTTTTTCTTGACATTTTGCCTGTCGGCGGAGTTACGTCCGCACTTGTTTCGGGGCTTTTGGAATTTGTTACGGGGACAGTAAAAATATCGGGATTGACTATTCCTATTATGGATAAATTGGTATTTACATCTGTTGTTGTCGGCTTTGCGGGACTCAGTGTACACGCACAGGTTATGGCTGTAATTGCAAGATTTCATCTGTCGCTTGCACCGTATATAATCGGTAAAGCCATGCACGGAATTATAGCGGGACTATATATGTACATATACTTTAGATTTAACCCTATAACAACAGCAGTATTTGAGCCGTCTATGAGCCGTTCGTTTGCAATTTCATCGACTATCGAAACCGTTACCGCAATCATTGTTGTTATAGCCTGTATATTTTGTGCATTCGGTCTTTATTTAAAACAAAATAGTGAATATAAAAGGGACACTAAATTTTAGTGTCCCTCAAACTCTGATATATATTTTTTTAGAATACAAATTCAAATTCCAAATCACCGATTTGAACAATTTCTCCCTCTTTTATTCCCATATTGATTAAGTCCTCAATAACACCGCGTTTAAGCAATGCACGTTGGAAATACTGTAATGACTCTTGGTCGGAGAAGTTTACACTGCCGCCGACAGCCTCAATCCATGAACCCGATATAACGTATTTTTCGTTTTCGCGTTTAATTTCATAGCCTTTTTCGTCATCCGTAATGTATTCTTCTTCGTTAATATCCATTTCAGGCTCGAATATAGCTATCGGAGGTAATTTTGAAAGTTCCTCGTAAGTTTTATTCATAAGTTCCGCAACACCTTTATTTGTAGCGGCAGAAATTTCAAATACTTCTATACCTCTGTTTTTCATTTCTTCAAGAAATGCGTTGTATTCGTCCATATCTTGAATTATGTCTGTTTTATTTGCCGCAACAATCTGCGGTCTTGATTCCAATTCCAAATCGTATTTTGAAAGTTCCGAATTGATAATATCAAAATCTTCTATCGGATTTCTTCCCTCAATTCCAGAAACATCAACAACGTGAATTAATATTCTTGTACGCTCAATATGTCTTAAAAATGCGTGTCCAAGACCTACACCCTCACTTGCACCTTCTATAATTCCCGGAATATCGGCAAGTACAAAACTTCTGTGGTCGCCAAGATCGACTACACCCAAATTCGGCTCAAGCGTTGTAAAGTGATAATTTGCAATTTTCGGATCTGCTTTTGTCGTCATTGAAAGCAATGTAGACTTACCGACATTAGGAAAACCTACAAGTCCGACGTCAGCCAAAAGCTTCAATTCAAGTACAATTTCACGTTCATCGCCTGTTTGTCCATTTTTCGCAAAGTTCGGAGTTTGTCTTATCGCCGTAGCAAAATGAGCATTACCCCAACCGCCGTTACCGCCTCTTGCAAGAACAACCTCTTTATCGGGATCGGATAAATCGGCAATCAAGCGATTACTTTCCGCGTCACGAACGATTGTACCTTGCGGTACTTTGATTATTATATCTTCGCCCTTTTTACCTTTTTGACGTTTACCCGAACCGTCCATACCGTTTTGAGCGACATACTTTCTCTTATATCTGAAATCCATAAGAGTAGTCATACCAAGCTCAACCTTGAATATAACATTACCGCCTTTGCCGCCGTCACCGCCGTCAGGACCGCCTGCCGCAACATACTTTTCACGATGAAAAGATATTGCACCGTTACCGCCCTTACCGGCCTTTATAAAAATTTTAGCCTTATCTATAAACATATTTATTCTCCGTTTCGATTATTAACAATTATATATTTTTTCCAACTTATAATATATCATTACACCGCCGTTTGTGTCAATAGTTATTTTATATAATGAATTATTAATTATTCAAAAAAAATATACCCTACAAGTGTAAGGCATATTTTTTCTTATGCACGCGGGTGTGCTTTTGCATATACGTCTTTAATTTTACTGTTCATCATTCTTGAATAAACTTGTGTCGATGAAATATCGGCATGTCCCATCATTTCTTGAATTGAATGTAAATCAGCACCGTTTTCGAGAAGATGTGCCGCAAACGAATGACGTAAAGTATGCGGTGTTATATCAGTTTCAATACCTGCGATATGCTGATAGTATTTTATAAGTTTCCAGAAACCCTGTCTTGAAAGACGCGCACCGCTGCAATTTACGAACAACGCTGTTTCGTTTTCATCTTTAACCATATATTTTCTGACATTGTTTATGTAATTTTCAAGTGCGTCTTTTGCCTGATGTCCCATAGGAATAATACGTTCTTTCTTTCCGCCCTTACAACGAACAAAACTCATAGGAACATTAACATCACTTACGTCAAGATTGATAAGTTCACTCACTCTTATACCTGTTGCGTACAAAAGTTCAAGCATAGCCTTGTCGCGTATACCCTTATTATCACAGTTTTTAGGCTGTTCCAAAAGAAGTTCAACTTCTTCGCCTGATAAAATTTTCGGAATTTTCTTTTCCACATGAGGTGCCTCAAGATTAGAAGTCGGATTTGACTTTACAACACCGTTTTGCATCATAAACAAATAATACGAACGAAGTGACGCAAGTGTCCTTGAAACAGTCGAGCTTGCTCTGCCCTCCTTTTGAAGATAAAGCAAATATGACAATACCGTGGTCTTTGTTGTAGACGATATATCCGTTACGCCTGTTCCGTCAAGATAAGAAATATATTGTGTAACATCACGCTTATATGATTCAACTGTGTTTAGCGATTTATGGCGTATATCTGTCATAAAACTTGTGTATTCCTTAACGTAGGTATTCATTTTGTTCATTCCTCCGAGTTTACTGTTTCTTTACGTATATTTCAAAAATATTTCATTTATATTTCAATGTGATTATAATTATACCACATTTTTTTAATTTGTAAACCCCTATTTTTCTTGTTTTTATGCCATTTTCAGCGTTTTAGCTTAATTTCGGCGAAACCCAGCTCATAAATGTTGTGGTCAAGTATCCCTCCGACAATGACGCAACACAAAATATAGAAATTATTATTATCATAAAAAATATATACGAAAAAATTATTTTTTTTGATTTTCTTTCGGAATTAAGTGAATATTTAATGCTTACAGCCGAAAAAAGCAGTAATGTCGGTATTGTTATAAGTATTGTCGGCATTGTTGAAAGCATAACAAGCATACCTTTTGCTCCATAGAATTTAATAAATGACGCGGTTGTAAAACCTATTATAAACCCTTTCCTTACAATAATCGCTCCCGTTACAATAAAACCGAATCGCAAAAATCCCATTAAAAATATAATTCCGACACTGATAAGATTAGCTTGTAACGAATTTTTAAAAACAGTCATACTGTTCTTATTTTCGCTTACAGCCGTACAAAAACTGCCTATATAATTTTTTATCCCCTCTCCCATATCGCCGCTGTTTTTCGCCAAATACACACTCCCTACCGTCACACCGACAACAAGCAAAAAAATAAGCAATCCCAAAAGTCCGTTACCGTGTTTTTCGTCGGCTACAATGTCGTTTAATTTCACACGTCCCACCTCCAATTCAATATTATTCAAAAAATCAGTGTTTTATCACCAATTTATTGTGCTTATCTTCTTATATTATTTACACCGCCAATTTTTTTTGGTATAATAATATAGTTAAAAAACATACGTAAGGAGAGAGATACAATGAACAAAACACTGAAAAAAGTCTTAAGCGGTGTTATTTCAGCATCTATGTTGTGTTCGGCACTTGCCATACCTCACACCGCATTGGCTGATGACGCACTGCCTACGGACGGTCTGCTTATGGACATCACGTTTGATGAAACAGGCACTTCCTCCGGCTCATTCAATGCAACGGTCGGCGGTACCGTTATGGAACACGGCAGTGTAAGCTATGTTAACAACTATGACGGTTCAAGCAAAGCATTAAGCATTTCAACAGACGCAGCAGGCAATTATCTTGAACTTCCAAAAGGTCTTTTAAACGGCAAAGATGCCGCAACATTTTCTTTTTGGATTAAACCGTCAAGCAGATGGGCGTTTATGACAACACCTGTAAGTGATAAGCAAAACTTTAATTATGAAAAGTATTTAGGTATGCTTGCCTCATCTTCAGGCTATACCGTTGAGCGTTACAACAACAGTGGAACACGTCTGAGCAGCGTTAATGCAAACGCAAGCGGTGACTGGCAATACGTCACAGCAGTATTTACCGCTGACGGTACAAAGGTATATGTAAACGGTAAACTATTAGCCTCAGACACTGCGGCAGTTGACATTAAGTCACAGTTTACCGCCGACGCTTCTACTTGGATTGGTCACGGTAATTGGTATGATGACAAAACTGGCAAATTTGAAGGTTTTTCGGGTATGATTGATGATTTCAAAGTATACGGCAGAGCATTGAACGAAACCGAAATTAATCAGCTCGCCGCAAAAGCTATACAAAGAGAGCAAGAGGAAACTGTAAAAGAAAAGAATTGTCTTGATATTAACACTCAATTCTACACAAATTACAGTGTTACAGAGAGTGGCAATAACGTTACTGTTTCAGTTCCGTCACCTTCAGAGGACAAATACGAAATAATTGCGGCTTCATACTCAAACGGTGTTCTTACAAATGCAGCAAAAAAGAGTAAATCAGATGTAACATCAGACAAAACAGTTACTTTTGAAAATATAAAGAAAAACGAAAATGACACTGTAAAAGTGTTCGTATGGAACTCAATAGACGGCTTACAACCGTTAAGTGACAACAAAGCATTCCAAATCCGTACAGGCGATAAAGTAAAAGTGAAAACAAGCGTTACAAACTACACTCCGTCGGAGCAGTCTGTTTCATTACAAATTGTTCCTTTTGACAAAGACGGAAAGCAGTCCGATGCTGTACAGACGCTTGATTCTGTAACACTCGGTATTATGGACAGTTACGATTTTACAGATTACATAACAGGTGACAGTAATGTTTCATATTATAAAGTTCTTGTATCAAGCACAGCTGATGACAAGACTGCAACTTACGAAGCAGGTTACTTGCCTACCGCAAGTGTTGAGTTCCCTGACGCAACACCTGCCGACAGCGCAGACACAACAGAAGAAGCTCACGACCCAACAATATTCAAAGACCCTGTTTCGCACCGTTATTATGCTTATTCAACTCACAATCTTGTATTTGAATCGGATGACTTGATTAATTGGGAAAAGCACGATTATAGAAGTGAAATAACAGTTCCGGAAAAGGCTAAAAAGTTTATTGATGATAACTACCAGCAAACAGATAAAAATGGAAAAATTATATATCCAACAGTCAACACTACTTATTGGGCACCCGATTTATACTATAAAGAGGGTGACGAATATCCGTATTGGTTCTATCTTTCAACATCATGCGGTTTTGGTGGCAGAAACTCAGTCATCAGCCTTATAAAAGCTAAGTCACCGGGACTATGGGACGATGAATATATTGACGCAGGTGTCGTAATCGCAAGTAAGGAAAACAACAATTACAATACTAACTGTATTGATGCAAACATCTTTACAGATACAGACGGCAAGACCTACTTTATTTGGGGTTCGTTCTGGAAAGGTATTCACATAGCTGAACTTGATACTGATACCGGTCTTGTAAAAGGCATCGACTATACTTCTGACGAAACAATCCTTTCAAGCAGTCAAAAATTCGGTACGAGATTATTCTCAACTCCAAGTGGTGTCGTAGGTCCGGAAGGTCCGTATACTGTATATAATAAAGATACAGGTTACAGATATATGTTCACTTCATACGGATATTTAGGCACTAACTACAACTTAAGAGTTGCAAGAACAGATAAGACTTTCAGTACTATTCTTTCGAATAAAGATCCTCATAAACAACTTCTTGACCAGAAAAACAGACCTGTCGGTGCAACATATTCAGATCAGGTTAAAGAAGGCGGTTCGCTTGATGAACTTTGGGGTTACAAGATGTCAGGTTCATTCCGGCTTGGTGACGGTATCGAATATGTCGGCAGCGGTCACAACAGTGTATTTCAAGACGATGACGGTCAATGGTATCTTGTTCAGCACTGCCGTAAGGTAGCCAATGCATTTGCTTATCTTCAAGTCAAGAAAATTCTTTGGACTGAGGACGGTTGGCCGGTAATCTCACCTCTTGTATACGCAGGTGAAAAAGAGCAAAAAATTCCAAAGGAAATGATTTACGGTACTTGGGATTTATCAAGTGTAGGTCATACAATTATGGCTGACGGTGTTACCGATGTAAGTAAACCGGATAATAAAGAAACCAATTATTACGGAGCACGTGAAAATAGCGACTTGCCTGTACATTCAAGCCAAATTATTCTCCAACCGGACGGTACAATCGGTAACGGTATCGGCACTTGGGATTACGACAATGACCATACTGTAACACTAAACTTTGACGCAGACGGCAACAATGACAATTACGAATTCTATCAGTCAGGCGATACAATGAAGTTGTTTGTTATGACAGGTTACGATAAAGATAAGAGAGAATCTGCAATTATAATGACAGGTACTGACCAAAACAGCGTTGCAAGCTTTGCAAAAAAGAGCAATGCGGTTTCACAGTCAACAAAAACAGTAAACAGAATTGAAACAACTCCGACTACAATTACAAAAAGCACAAACGGCAATCCGATACTTGGATTTGACGCAGACGGCAAAACTCTATACGCAGGCGACCCTGCCGCATATGTTGAGGACGATACAGTTTATCTGTATGCAGGACACGACACATCAACAGGTGACAGCTATGTAATGCCTGAATGGGTATGTTACACTTCAAAGGATATGGAAAACTGGGAATATAAAGGCTCGGTTATGAGTGCTAAAGATATTTCTTGGAGATCAAACGATACATCAGCCTGGGCAAGTCAAGTTATCAAGCACAACGGTAAGTATTATTTGTACTTCTGTACTTGGGATAAAACTTCAAGCGGTAAGCATTCAATCGGTGTTGCAGTATCTGACTCCCCTACAGGTCCGTTTAAAGACATCGGCACACCGCTTGTTAAGGGTACATTAACAGAACCGCAATCAAGCAACTGGAACGATATTGACCCAACTGTTTGGGTAGAAACAGTTGACGGCGTTGAACATCGTTATCTTGCTTGGGGTAACGGAATATTCTATGTATGCGAACTTAATGATGATATGATTTCCGTAAAAGATTTAGACAATGACGGTTCTATCACAATGGGTAAAGACGTACTTCAACAAGAATTTACAGGACTTCAAGACGGTCTCGGATTTACAGAGGCTCCTTGGATTTATCGTCAGCAAGATGCAGACGGAAATTACACAGGTAAATATTATTTGTTCGGTGCTTTCGGTTGGCGTGAGCAAATGGGTTACGCAACATCAGATTCAATGTACGGACCTTGGACATGGGGCGGCATTATAATGGAGCCGACGTCTACTTCAAACACAAACCACCCATCTGTTATAGATTTCAAAGGTAAAACATACTTTATCTATCACAACGGCTCTCTTGTTTGGGGCAGCGGTTTCAGAAGAAGTGTCTGCGTTAGTGAAATGACATTTAACGAGGACGGTACTGTTCCGTATATTGATGAAACTTCAACAGGTTTGACAGGTACTGCCTCATTTATAACAACCGCTGACAACAAATATCTTGGTTACACAGCATTCAGCAATCCGTCAGACGATGCAAGTTATCCGCTTAAAAAGCAACTTACAGTTACTGCCGACGGTGCTGATTTAAAGACAACTCAATGGGAAATAGAAAAAGGGAAATCAGACAGCACAAACGAAAATTACGTTTCAATCCAAGCTGTTTATAAACCGGGATTGTATCTATGTGTTGACGGCACAAATGTAGTTTTAACACAACAAGATACAACAAGCACTGCTTTAGCAAAGAAAATGACATTTAAAACAGTTGAGGCTATCGACGGTACAGTCGGTAAAATTTCATTTGAAAGCGTTTCAACGCCGGGATATTTCATCACCGTATCAGGTGATAATATCACACTTACAGACGGTTCAAATACCGCAAATTGCTCATTTTCAGTTACAAACAAATAATTAAAAACACAAAATACCGTTGCCAAAAGGCAACGGTATTTTTTATTTTATACAACAAAAGCCATTCTGAAAAGTTTAATTTTTAACAACTTAAATCATTATATTTTATATGCCAGAAAATCATTTTTAAATTTTTAATTTCGTGCAACAAAAAAAGTCGTTCCGAAATGTGTAACCATTTCGAAACGACCCGGTTATTCAAAAATTAGTCAGCATAAACACTGCACTGTGTCTTATCTCTGCCTTTTCTTTCAAACTTAACCTTACCGTCGATTAGTGCGAACAATGTATCATCGCTACCGATACCAACATTGTTACCGGGATGAATCTTTGTTCCTCTTTGTCTAACAAGAATGTTGCCTGCAAGAACGAACTGACCGTCTGCTCTCTTTGCACCTAGTCTTTTAGACTCACTGTCACGACCGTTTTTTGTACTACCCATACCTTTCTTATGAGCCATTTAAAACACCTCGCTATCTTAATGTCTTATCATGCGTAATTAGGCATTAATCTTTGTGATTTCTACCTTTGTGAAAGGTTGTCTGTGACCCTTCTTCTTACGCTCGTTCTTCTTTCTCTTCATCTTGAAAACGTAAATCTTCTTAGCTTTACCGTTCTTTACGATATTAGCTTCAACTGTTGCACCTGCTACTGTAGGAGCACCAACCTTTACATCTTCACCTTCACCGACCATAAGTACCTGATCAAATGTTACTGCTGAACCTTCTTCAGCTTCGATTTTTTCAACGAAAAGTGTATCACCTTCGCTAACCTTGTACTGTTTGCCGCCTGTTACGATTACTGCGTACATCCAAAACACCTCCTCTTAAATTTATGAGGACACGCTATCATAGGTACTGCGAGCAGATTTAAAACCCATTCTATGCGGTCACTATTACATAATACCATATTATTCATAGCTTGTCAAGCATTTTTTAATCTTCTTTTAAATTTATTATTACACCGACCGACGGTTTCGGGAATACGCTGATTGTAACCTCCGGCAATCTCTCACCCATTGCAGTTATGTTTCTTATCTGTTCGACTCTTACAGGGTTCATTATGAACATTATATCGTACTTTCCGTCTTGAATATCTTTATAACACGATTCATAACTTCTTGTCGAATGTACATAATCCTCATACTTTTCTTCATCAATATGGAACACGTCATCAATTATCAGCTTATTAAGTGCCACTATGTCAAGATTGCAATATTCCTTTGACATATCTGGATAAACGTCATTTTTAATGTAATCCTTATCCCAAAGCACCATTCTGTAAAAATAATCACCACCGCAATATGCCGCAATTCTTGTTTCGGCTTTTACAGTACTTATCTGCTTAACCATTGTACGAACAAGCGTTTCGTCATTTGAATCGACAATAATTTTTTCAACTCTGAAATGATCTTGTGCACCTGCAATAAAATGTGATTCACTGAAATTCTTTATCGTTTTCACTTCTCTGTGTACAGGAAGTACAACAAGACCGTCTGAATGTGCATTTGAAAGCGACATCATCATATAATTATACGGCTCTTTTCCCGTATGATTCGGATTATGCTCTTTCATATAATCTCTGTACTGCAAACAAGTTTCGTATCTTGTCTGACCGTCAGTGATGTACAACGACAAATCCTTAAAATGTTCAATAATAAAGTCGATTGTCGGCTTATATGAAATTTTCCAAATTTTTTGCTGTACATTATCGTCAGATGAAAATTCAAGATCAGGCTTTTCTTCTCTAAGCTCATTCATCAAATTGAAAAGTTCTTTTTCAGGCTCTACATAAAGGCAACTTATCATACTCATATCGGCATTTGTTGATTTCAAAAGCTCATATCTGTCAAGCATAGAAACTTCGTGTGGTTTTTCGCAAGGCATAATCGCTCCCTTGCCTATTTCCTCAAGTTCAACAAGTGCAACAAAGCTTGTATTTGAATAATGAGTATCGTACATTTCTATCGTCTGTTCGTACATATATATGACAGGTTCTTCATCTCTGACAAGAATACCGTCCTCAATCCATTTATCAAGATAGTTTTTCGCTCTTGTAAATGTATTTTCTTGTCTTGTATCACTTTCAAGCTTTTTACCTGAAAACAGACGCACCGAATTGTATTCGCTCTTGTCATAAAGTGCATCCTTATCTTCTTTTGTCATATTATAATAAGGAGGCGAAATGACTGAGCCGAGATTGTCAATTTTATCCGTATTATATCTGTATCCTCTGAACGCTTTTATATTAGCCATAAAAGTATCACCAATCCTTTCTTTCATTAATTCGCCCCACGGCGAAAACTGTTCCGTCTGTTAAAAATATAAAATTTATATTGAAAATCCATTTATTTTCTGTTTTATTATGTTTGTTTCGTCAAATAATAATACCATACCGATTAAATAAGGAGGTTAAAACATATGCACAAAATGTCCTGTTTTATAAAAGGTACTCTGGTAGGTTTTGCTGTCGGTGCGGCAGTCGGTGTAATGACTGATCCTCTATCCGACAGAGAACGTCGCAAAATTTCAAAAAAGACTGAGGGTATTTTTAGGAATATCGGTTCTGTTATGGATAATATAATAGATATTTTCCATTAAGCACAAAACGAGGCTACGCAAAATTGTAAGCCTCGTTTTTAGTATTATTCTTCTGAAATATCTTTTCCGAGATACTTAGCAACTGAATATACATCTTTATCCCCTCGTCCTGAAAGACACACGACAAGTATTTCATCTTTTTTCATTGTAGGTGCAATTTTTCTTGCAAGAGCGATTGCGTGTGATGATTCGATTGCAGGAATAATTCCTTCCATTCTTGACAAATACACAAAAGAATCCACTGCCTCTTTATCTGTTATCGGATAATATTCCGCTCTGCCCGTTTTCGCCATGTAGGCATGTTCCGGACCTATTCCAGGATAATCAAGTCCTGCTGAAATTGAATATACAGGCATAATATTACCGCCGTTGTCTTGTAAGAACAGCGACTTCATACCATGAAGTACACCGACCGTCCCCTTAGTTATAGACGCCGCATGACGTTCTGTATCAACGCCGTCGCCCGCTGCCTCTGCACCGTAAAGCTTTACAGAAGGCTCGTCAATAAAATCGGCGAACATACCGATTGCGTTTGAGCCGCCGCCCACACAAGCCATAACTGCGTCAGGAAGTTTACCTTCCATTTCAAGAAGTTGTTTTCTTGTTTCTTTGCTTATTACACTCTGAAAATGCTTTACAATAAGCGGATAAGGGTGTGGACCTACCGCTGAACCCAATACATAAAATGTATCTTCGGCATTTGCTGTCCAAGCACGCATAGCTTCATTTGTAGCATCTTTTAGTGTTCCTGTTCCCGATGTAATAGGATGAACCGTAGCACCAAGCAAATTCATACGAAATACATTAAGTGCCTGTCTTTTTGTATCTTCCTCACCCATATATACATCACATTCAAGTCCCAAAACAGCCGCAAATGTCGCAGTTGCAACACCGTGCTGTCCCGCACCTGTTTCGGCAATGACTTTTTTCTTGCCCATCCTCTTCGCGAGCAAGCATTGACCTATTACGTTATTAATTTTATGTGCACCTGTATGGTTTAAATCTTCACGTTTCAAATAAATCTTTGCACCGCCAAGATCCTTTGTCATTTTTTCGGCATAATACAAAATTGACGGTCTGCCCGTATATTGCTTGTGATAATAATTAAGCTCACGGTTAAAATCCTCGTCATCTTTGTACTTGTTAAATGCCTCCTCCAAATTAATAAGTGCATTCATAAGAGTTTCAGCGGCATACTGTCCGCCGAATTCTCCATATCTACCTTTCTTTTCCACTATTCTATTCTCCTCTCGTCAATCTATGTATAACACATTATAACAAATTTTTCGCATTTGCACAAGAGTTTTTATAATATTTTTTCATAATATTTCATTCGTCCACGGTTTATTGACTAAAAATATTGCGTATGCTATAATATTAAAAGAATTCAATCAAAGGAGATTTTTACAAATGAATAAAATTACAACAAGAAAATTAGCAATAGCAGGCGTACTTATAGCTGTAGGCGTTGTATGCTCGCCGTTAAACTTTCCTGTCGGCGCGTCAAAATGTTTTCCGGTGCAACATCTTATAAACATAATTGCGTCAGTATTTTTAGGACCGTTTTACGGAGTGATTATGGCATTTATCACATCACTTCTTCGTCTTGCAACTGGTATGGGTACACTTCTTGCATTTCCGGGAAGTATGTGCGGTGCACTTATCGGCGGATTGTGCTATAAATTTTCAAAGAAATTGCCGCTTGCTTATATCGGTGAATTGTTCGGAACGGGTATAATCGGTGCACTTGCCGCTTATCCTATCGCCGTTTACGTTATGGGTAAAGAGGCTGCACTTTTCGCATATGTACTTCCGTTTATAATAAGTTCGGCAGGCGGTACTGTTATAGCAATTTTCCTTGTTACCGCATTAAAGCAAACACACGCACTTGATAAATTTTTCGGAGATGAACAATGATAAAAGACATTATACAAAATGTTTATTCAAAACATCCGCTTGTTCATAACATAACCAACTACGTTGCCGCAACGGATTGTGCAAATATAACATTGACAATCGGTGCGTCACCGATTATGGCTGATGAGCCTAAGGAAGTCGGTGAAGTAACGCAAATTTCCGACGGACTTGTTTTAAACTGCGGAACAATTTCCGAAAGTCGATTAAATTCTATGCTTATATCCGGTAAAACAGCAAAGTCAAGAGAAATACCTATCGTTCTTGATCCTGTCGGAGTCGGCATTTCCAAATTCAGAACAAGTGCCGTTCATAAAATAATTACGGAAGTAAAACCCGATATTATAAGACTTAATGCGTCGGAACTTAAAAGTATTTGCCTTAACATCAAAAATATGTCAGGGGTGGACGCCGTTAATATCGACAGTTTGGACGATACTGTTGAGCTTGCAAAAAAGCTTTCGCTTAAGACCAACGCGATTATAGGTGTAAGCGGTATATCGGATATTGTTACGGACGGCAAAAATACCGCCGTTATTTCAGGCGGACACGCAATGATGAAAAAAATTACAGGCTCCGGCTGTATGCTTTCATCTGTTATCGGTGCATTTGCCGCCGCAAATCCGAATAATCTTTTTTATGCGGTATCTGTTGCATTCGGTTTATATGCAAGTTGCGGAAGAAACGCATACAAAGAAAATATAGGTATCGCAACATATAAAAACAACTTTTTTGATGAAATGACAAATCCTGATTTGGAGGGGATTGAAATTGAATATAGATAAAAAAACACTAAGACTTTATGCTGTTACGGACAGAACATGGCTCGACGGCAGAACGCTTTATGATGACGTTGAAAAAGCCTTAAAAGGCGGTGTTACACTGCTTCAGCTACGCGAAAAAAATATGTCAACCGACGATTTTATAAATTCTGCAAAAGAAATAAAATCATTGTGCGAAAAATATAATGTACCGCTTATTATAAACGACAACGTAGACGTGGCAAAAGCGGTTAATGCAGACGGTGTGCATATCGGACAAAATGATATGCCCACTCACGAGGCAAGAAAAATCTTGGGTAAAAACAAAATAATCGGCGTCACCGCAAAAACTGTCGAGCAAGCACAAAAAGCCGAAAAAGACGGTGCTGACTATCTTGGCAGCGGTGCAATATTCGGTACAACAACAAAAGGTGACGCAAAGAAAATGGATATGCAGACTTTGAAAAGCATAACAAGCTCTGTTAATATACCCGTTGTCGCAATCGGCGGAATTGACGGTGATAATGTACTTCAATTAAAGGGTACAGGCATAGTCGGTGCGGCGGTTGTTTCGGGTATTTTTGCACAAGATGATATTGAGACGGCGACAAAAGATTTATATAACAAGATTGGAGAAATAATATGAAAACAGCTTTAACTATTGCAGGCTCTGATTCAAGCGGCGGTGCGGGAATACAAGCGGATTTAAAATCATTTGCCGCTAACGGTGTTTTCGGAATGAGCGTTATAAATTCCGTAACTTCACAAAACACAACAGGAGTTTTCGGTGTATACGATATTCCCTGTGATGTTGTTGCATCACAAATTGACGCGGTATTTAAAGATATTTTCCCTGACGCGGTAAAAATCGGTATGGTATCTTCGGCAGAAATTATAAGCACCATTGCAGACAGATTAAAGTATTACAATACAAAAAATATTGTACTTGATACGGTTATGGTTTCAACAAGCGGTTGTAAACTGCTTCGCGACGACGCAATAGACGCACTCACTTCCGTATTGTTCCCCATTGCCGATATTATCACGCCTAATCTTCACGAGGCACAAATTTTATGCGGTTTTGATATAAGAAGTGAAAGCGATATGGTGCGTGCGGCAGACGTGATTTATAATAAGTATAACGTAACCGTTCTGCTTAAAGGCGGTCACCTTGCAAATACAAGCAACGACTTACTGTATGACGGAAACGAAACTTGGTTTGAGGCTGTCAGAATTGATAACCCCAATACTCACGGCACAGGCTGTACTCTGTCATCAGCCATTGCCGCTAATCTTGCAAAAGGTATGGATATAAAAACCGCCGTAAAATCGGCAAAGGATTATATCACTGGTGCTCTCTCCGATATGCTCGACTTAGGCAAAGGCAGCGGTCCTTTAAATCATATGTATAAATTTTATCCGAATAAAAAGTAACATAAAAAGCGGTTCAGAGGAACCGCTTTTTTATATATTATCATGAACCGTTATAAAGCGCTTTAAAATACCTAAAATTATATATGTTAGCTTCAGTATCAAAGTTAATTCCAAATGAATTTTCAATCTGAGAATCGGTATTATAATCGTATATCGGAAGCATGGGCTCACCATAGAGCTTTCGAATAGGATAATCAAGTCGAATTAAATTTGGAATATATGTTCCTCCCGACGGTTGACTAAAACGCTTTTCAACATAAGCATTAATACCTGGAAAAACATTGTATACGATACCCCAATCGCCCATAAACAAATAATGATTATTAAAAATACAAGTAAAATCTCCTCCTATGCTAATTACAATACCATTTTCTTTGGATACGTTCAGCTTCAAAGCATCAGCAGTGATATTGTCCACATAATGTTCACGATATGTTTTATTAAAAATTGAATATATCGGAACATATAAAATACCATTAACTATTTGTGCAGGTGAAGTTAGAGTATGAAGCATATAAAAATCTTTTTTAAAACCAACTCGATTACTGTTTATTGTAAAACTGATTTCTTTATCTGTTATACCTTCTTCCATATATTTTAACATTGAAGTTATTAGTTCATTTTCACTGTCTTTTGTTAAAAAATCATTTGGTTTTATATAATTATTGTCATCAAAAGCCAATATATTTATATCCAATAAATATGCAAAATACGGTTTTGACCATTCTTGAATCTTGTATGCGTCATAAGAGGGAATGTCATAGTGAACATAATCCGGTATTGTTTCTTTGTATGATTCAAAAATTTGCTCTATATGATTATAGTGACCGTATTTACTTATATAGTAATCAAAAGCCTCCGCATAGTCATACGAACATCCCAAAATTCTTGAAATGAAAAATGCTGCGTCGGTACGAGTGACACCTCTGTATGGATGTAATTTACTTCCGTTTTCATAACTATACTCGTCTATAAGATCTGCCTTAACAAGCAAATTTATGTACTTTTCTAACTTTGTATCTTTTATATCGCTGAATTTTTCAAGATAAGCAATATTTGTGTTTTCTTCATCATCAGTTTTTACATAGTGGTTATAAAAATTACTGTCAAAATCCATATGAGTTGCTTTGATGAGATCTATCATAAAGTCCTGATATGAAACTCTGTCATCAGAGATATCCAGCGACAGTGTTTTGTCAGGTTCACACCATACATAATTCAGAAAGAAATCCGAAATTTCATTATCCTTATTTGCTTCCGTATATATTTCACAGGTACGTTCAATCGGTATAGCCATTGAACCGTCAATATTAAATGCCGGGACTTCTATTCCGTTTATTTTAACCTTAATATCCGTATACAGAACATTTATGTCGGATTTTGTCGGTTCTAAAATAGGTGTTTTTTCTTTTTGCCAATCATAATCCGCATAGGCAATGCCGTCTTCAAATTTTACATCAAAACCGTAGTTCGACAAAGCTGATACTAATACTGCTGTTTCGCCGCCTATATTGTACGCAGGTATTTCATATCCACATATATCCGTTATTATATCTGTCGGATACACCGCGCCTATAACATCACCGACATTTTCTGCGGTGGCAGTAATACCGAATAACATAAATAAAGCGACTAATATAAATATTTTTCGTTTCATTATTATCTCCTTTTTTATCTTAAATATTGTCCTATGATTTATCCCATTATATCATATTGATTGTAAGTATAATATGTATAAAAATCATATGAAAATGTTGAAATAAGTTCTCTGTCTGACAGCGAATATACTTCTACTTCCTTATTCGCTTTATTTACTTTAGTGTAACAAACTTTATTATCACGTTTGATAAGATACACTTTTCTATCAGATTCTAAGAATACCTCACCGTCGGGATTGTATATATAGTATTTCGAACTTCCTTTTTCGTATTTGTACACTGGTGTATATCCGCTAAAGCCCTCAGTATCCAGAAAATCAATAAATTCCTTTGGATATACAGATGTATATAACAGCATATTAAATCCATCGACCGTATAATTCCCCTTAGGAGATACGCACTCGCTGTCTATATTTTCTGCCAATAAATCCTCAATATAGTCATCAGCGGATTTATATTGCTGATTTTCATCCCAATTCAATGAATCAATATGTTCTCTTGTCTGTATATCATATACCTCAATACTATATTCATCGGTTTCACCGAAACAAATTTTATTTTTATATGGCATTACAAATAATTTTTTATCACTTTTATAAATTATTTCTCCGTTGGGATTGTAAATTATGTATTCATCGTTATATTTGACCGGTGTATATCCTTTCAGCGTATCGGTATAAAAATATGTGAAATCCTTACTATATGTTGGACTGTAATACGGAGGTGACTTAATCAAATTCTCACCCTGTACAAAATACTCACCCAACGGCGATTTCGCCTTATCCAAATCAACTCTTATTTGTTGGTTATTACAAGGATATTCATTCTTATCAAGGTAATCACCACCCAAGTATGAATCATTGTGAGATGAGGCAAGCATTTCACCATCATAACTGTAAAGTTTCATATTTGTTATAAAAGAAGCAGGTTCGGATCCAGCTGAACCGAATGTTGTTACCATATAATAATTATCTGCAAACTCAATACGATCAGTTGCTCTTTGACATGTATCTAACGTATCAACCATCAGTTTATAGTCCATATTTCCTGTTTCGGCATTGTATATACCTGTGCATTTATTATTCTTGCTGTAATTTGCACTTTTGTTGTTATGAATATAAAAATACCATTTCCCGCTTTTTTCAAAGAACACAAACGACCTCTCATCATCAGCA